>CAIJNJ010000103.1 GCA_903821975.1 uncultured Bacteroidota bacterium | reverse complement strand
GGGGCCATACAGATACTATATATAATTGAAACACAATATTTTCTTTGAAATTTTTTTTGTTTTAAATAAAATTGTATTTTTGACTTTGAGGATAATCATCCTTATCCTACATAAACAATATTATAGATAATATCATTATCTATAATTCACTAAATTACAATAGACTATGAATGCATGAGTAACTGGTGGCGCCGGCTTTATTGGTTCACATTTGGCTGAAGACCTTGTAAACAAAGGATATACCGTAATTATACTGGACGATCTTAGCGGAGGTGTCCTTGAAAACATTCCTAAAGGTGCTAAATTTATTGAAGGGTCTGTTAATGACTATGAATTATTAAAGAAACTTTTTGATAAAGAAAAGTTTGATTATGTATATCATCTGGCCGCTTATGCAGCGGAGTCATTGAGCCACAACATCAGGCGTTTTAATTATGAAAATAACCTCATCGGTTCAGTTAACCTTATCAACTTAAGTATAATACATAAGATAAAATGTTTTGTATTTACATCTTCAGTAGCTGTTTACGGCCATAAAAAACCACCATTAAAGGAAAATAGCGTTACAATACCTACCGATCCCTATGGCATTGCAAAGTATGCTGTTGAACTGGATCTACATTCTGCTTATAGAAATTTCGGACTAAATTCTATAATATTCCGGCCACATAACGTATTTGGTGAGCGGCAAAATATCAATGATAAATACCGCAATGTAATTGGAATATTTATTAACCAGCTACTTAATGGAAAGCCTATTACCATATTTGGAGATGGAGAACAAAGCAGAGCATTTACCTACATAAAAGACATTTCATCGATTATGGCCGATTCTGTGTTAAACCCAAAAGCATATAATAAAGTTTTCAATATAGGTGGCACAGAGAATTTAACCGTTAATGCGCTATTGGACATGACAGTGGAATTAATGAACATTTCATCGTATGAAAAAAAATATTTGAAAGTTCGTAACGAAGCTAAACACAACCTGGCAAGCGACGAACTAATTAAAAGATATTTCAATGTGGAGAACCATACTCCAATAAAGGTTGGTTTGCAGAAAATGATTGAGTGGGTATATGCCAGCAACCGAGTAAAAAAAGAGTTGCCGCTCAAAGATGTTGAAGTTCCGATCAATTTGCCGGAGGGGTGGTAATCTGTTAATAATATAACGCCACTATAGCTTTATAAACTCTACCCGTCGGTTTTCTGCCCTGCCTTTTGATGTTTTATTAGATTGTATCGGCTTGGTATCTCCAAATCCTTTCGCTGTTAGCCTATTGCTTTCTACCCCGGCGGCTTCCAACTGCTTTTTCACTTCTTCAGCCCTTTCCAGCGATAATTTCTTATTAAATTTAGAATCCCCTTCATTATCTGTATGGCCATCTATCTCCAGGTTTACGGTGGGATTGGTTTGAAGGAAGTGCACCAACTGCATAATATACCCCATGCTTTCGAGCTTGATAACCGATTGCAGGATATCGAAATGGATAGCATGCGTAACAAATTTCTTTTCTGTAATTATCTTGTTGAAAGAGCTATTCTCCGCACCTGTCGCCAGTCTTATGTCCTTATATTTTCCGGGCGGCGTGCAATGCAGTGCAAAACCAAGCAGCGGATAACCATAGTACATTGACAAGGTAAATACATGGTACTGGTCCATGTATAATTTCATAACACCCTTGTTGTATGAAAAAGCAAGGTGGTGCCAAACATTGCACCTAAAGCCCGGATAGTCAAACGATTGTTTGTCACCGGCATTCAGATTCACATAAAACACTGCACCGCTTCCCGAGATATGGAACCAATCAAATGATCTTGGTTCAGTGCGTTTGGCACGGAAATCGACATCTACAGTAGCGTCTGCATTGCCAAGGAGGAAATCATATTCGAGCGTAAAACTGTCGGTAAGATTTGAGTCATTTTTGATGATCGGCTCAAGGTCGCTTATTATATCACTTGTCACCAGCACATGGCCGCTACCACCCTCCTGTACCTGGCAATGTTTCGGAGAACGGGATGCCCCTGCTCCGAGCCTTTTCCATTTTGCCGGAAAATCCCCTGCTTCGTCATCACTGAAATCATCTTCGAATATTACTTTCTCACGCGGCAGGAAATCGTAAACATTTTTATCGCTTTTTTGATCAGTTTGCTGTGCTCGGCTATGGTTACATACGAGAAGTAATACCAAACAAACACAAACAGTAAAAGTACTTTTCATAAACCCCGGGTATTTAAATGATCGCTTTGAAATTATTGCGGTTCACTAAAATAGTAAATACTTTAAAAAGAGCGGTAAAAAGAAATTGTTACTGGGCTTTTGAGGCTTCCCATTTCCTGCGGCCTTCGCCTGCAAACACATGGCGCTCACTATGGTAGGAAGAACGAACCAACGGGCCGCTTTCCACATAATCGAGGCCCATGCGGTAGCCTTCCTCGCGGAAAAATGCGAACTCGTCGGGATGAACAAAACGTGCAACGGAGAGATGTTTTTGTGTGGGCTGAAGATACTGACCAAGGGTAACCACATCACAGCCGTTGTCAGCGAGGTCCTGAAGGGATTGAAGCACTTCTTCTTTTTCTTCACCAAGCCCCAGCATTATGCCACTCTTGGTGCGCATACCACCGTCTTTAAGTGTCCTTATAACTTCAAGACTACGGTGATACTTCGC
>CAIJNJ010000102.1 GCA_903821975.1 uncultured Bacteroidota bacterium | reverse complement strand
GGCAAAAATCATTTGATCCCAGACACGGCTGCCTGCGTTGGCTTTAGCCATTGTGAGCGTCATTAACTGCAGCTTGTTTGTGTATTTATTGAATATCATTACAGACTTCGTGTCATTAAAATCATTGGATACATTGATAAGTGAGTGTGTGAATTTTGTCTCGCCAACATTCACTTTAGACACTATAACCTTTGGGGCTACATCCTCATCTGCCTTACTATTATACCCATAAGCTGCTATAAATACACGCTTGTTGCCATCAACCGTTGAGCCGATGTACCGGAGATATTTGTACTTGCCATCGGGCGAGTCATAAAAGACGGTATTGAGTACTTTGTGCTCACCATCGTAATGCACCATCTTAATGCGCTTGTTGCGATCATGCGAAAAGCCATCAAAAAAGATGACCACATAACAATCCGAGTAAGGGTCTTTTTCAACAACGATATCAGGTATATCCACATTACCGAACGCCATGGCGTAACCTTCTTTCATGCCCATTTTAGGCAGGCTACCCAGTTTGTCTTCCTTCACAATGGCCCCGGTAGTACCGTTGATACGCATGCGATACAATGTTGGTGCATGATCATCTGCCTGCATTATGAAAATAACGGGCTCGCCGTTTATCTCATACAGACCCACTATTTTAGATTGCCTCATTTTACCCACGTCCCAAAGCCTGCTCTCCAAGGTTTTGGAAGCTATCTGCTTTCTTTGCTTGTTATATACTGTGACCTCGATACCGTCTTTTTTAGTGCTGTGAAAGAAGAAAGTGTTGCCGTTCTTCAGCTACAGGAGCTTATTCCAGCCATATTCAGGCTCGTCAAATTCTTCGCTTTTTTCAATGCCTACCTGCTGCGCCATAAGCGAGCCAACACACAGCAACATCGCTGCGATAATAAATAAAGTTTTCCTCATAAGGTTATTTTTTTGCGGGTAAGATAATATAATAATGTGCAAACAAGGAAATGAAAAAGATGAAAATAAGAATAAATAACAATGACCTTTCATTTCCAATTCCCGGTATGCATCTATTATAAATATCCTCTTTGGTTTTGTACGTTTGTTTAAAAACACCGATGCCATTTGATTACCATGATCCGGAAACGGTAGTAGATCCCAAATCGTTGATCAGTAATGTAAGGGTACTATATGATGACGGAGAAAAGGGTTTTTCTCTTTGCAAACTCAGTTGTGAAGGAGTGGAACATATGGCGATGCGGTGGAATGTAGCCAGAAGAGATATGATGATGCCGCGAAACAGGCAGGTGAAATAAAATGCACCGGAGCACCATCCGTTAAAGGTATCCCGTCATGGTTTATCCTGCCCAGGGAGTTGTTTGATCCTGCCTTTATTGAAACTCATGGCCTGGTGCTCGATTAGGAAATGCCTGTTCTCCTTTTATAGTAACTAAAAACAAGCTACTTACCTATTAGAAAATATTTTTTACATATTCAATATGTTGCATTCGATAAATGTGTTAACTTTGCATTAACCAATGTAAATTAATACTCAATCCTATAACAACAGATCACTTTGAAAACCGGGATAAAAGTATTGTTGCTGGACGACGATGCGCTAATGCTATACATAAAGAGCAAAATGCTGATGCAAAAAGGGTATGAAGTATGTACCAGCCCGAATGCAGTAGACATAATTACACAGGTGTCGAGATATGAACCTGATGTGATCATCATGGATCATAATATGCCCTTAATATCGGGGGTGGAGGCAATAAAACAGCTTAAAGCAGATGTGCGCACCAACAAGATCCCTGTCATTTTCTTCTCGCTGGTTGACAATATCACAGAGCTTGCCAAAGAAGCCGGAGCAGATGCATTCGCCTCTAAAGCATGCAGTACAGATGACATCATAACTATCGTTGAGCGCCTGGTAAAAAAGTAATATGGCATACAATAAGTATACTATTTATGAAATACAAATCGGCG
>CAIJNJ010000101.1 GCA_903821975.1 uncultured Bacteroidota bacterium | reverse complement strand
GGCCGAAAATCCATGAACTTATTATTGGGCACCATGTAGCACATCAGTAAAATAATAAGACCATAAAATGCCGGCATGATGAGGTTCACCAGCTTCAGCCGGATAGCAAAACCAATAACTATTGCGAAGATCACACCAATTACCGCCGCCCTTGCATACGAAAAGCCAATACCCGCAATAAAAATGAGTATAATGGCATATAACGCACTGCGTACAAAAATATTCCTTCCTTTAGCGAGTGGCACGGCAATAAGCAGCAAAGGAAAGAACATAGATATTACCGTGGAATAGTCCACATGCTTATAATATAGGCCGCTCATTGACCGCTGCACTTTATCGAACCGGAAACCCAGCATGGCGTGGTGCACTAATATCACCAACACAGTAATAAGCATTGGCACAAGCAGCAGCAAAAAGCCCCTGATAAAATCTTTCTTCTCCTTGAATATCCATATCGGCAAGACGAAAAAACATACCAGCAACCACGTTTTGGCAAGCAGGAATTTCAACGAAAAGAAAAGCATTTTCGAAAATGCAACAGCCACGATTGTCCAGATAAACTGTAACGTAACTATAAGCACCAGCGGATCGCGCAACCACCATTCGGGAATGATCTTCGGGTTGGCAGCGACTATCAGAATGAACAATAAAAGAAATGTCCACATCAACGGCTGATCCGGCAGTGTAATGGACATCGTGTCGGATGCGAAACTGAGCTGAATAGATGCAGGAATAGTGAAGAGAAATATCCAGTAAGCGGTCTTCCAGTTAAGCCCAAGCAGTGCACCCCATAAAAATACAAATGGCGCTACCAGCACATAGTAGCTGCCGGTAAGGGCAAATACTATGATCGTGGCAAAGAGCACGGAAAATGCTGCAATATCAAACCATTTATTTTTTGCGGCTGTGAGCATTTATCTTTCTACTGCATTAAGCTTGCGGAGATAGGTTAACATCAAAATGTATACGCTGCTGAAAAGCATCCCCAACAATGCGGCCACAACCAATACCAGAACGATGCCCGGGCCCGTGGGATTGATCGGTGGCAATGCCCTTGTAATGAGTTTCAAAAACTGCATGGAACTGTTGGTAGTAGCAATAAACTCATTTAAGGCAGAGATATAATGCGCCCTGTCTATCACGAGCTGGTCTTTAATGGATTCTATATTTTGTATCTGTTCTATAGCTTTCCCGTATCCTTTACCACCACCCTTAACTTCGGCATTGATGATCCCTTTACGATCAGGATTCATGAGTGCATATATCCCGTACCTGTCACGCATGTTGGCAAGGGAGTCTGTGAGCGTATTTATCGTACCATCCAGTTGCTTTACTTCATCATCTATGGACTTGTAGATGTTCATCTTCATGGTGGTGTAATACTGGCGGTATATCTCTTCGAGCACAGTTACGGCAGTATTAGCCACATTGGCCGCTGTTACAGGATCATATGCTATATAAGTAACAATCACGTCCTTGTTCTCCGTACGTTTTATGGTGAAGTTCCTGTCGAAAATGTTCATCAATTCGGCATGCCCTTTGGGATCGTTAATGTCCTTTTTGTATATATTCCCAAACTGGCAATCCCGGATAATGCGATCCCTTACAGTATCAGAACTGGCAAAACCCATTATTTTATCAACATCATCATCGCCACCAAAATAATCAACATAACGGGTATCCAGGGCGCGAAAGAGAGTGTTGCGATCGCCATACAAAGGGTTATTGACAAAGAAAGCCGACTCGCCTTTATACTTTGTATGCCTGATAAGGAGGAAGATGCCACCCAGCGCTATGGCAACGATTGTCATAGTTGTAATAAACTTCTTTCTTGCCTGTAACGTCCTCATTATATCAACGAGGTCAAAAGATGTGTTTGTCATTTTATACTATTAGGTCAAAAATTAGAGGTCAAATTAAATAACTGTTTCGCCGGCCTGCATCTTTTCTGCGTTCTCTGCAAACTGCAACGCATCCAGCATCTCCTGTATATTACCATTCATAAAATCATCCAGTGCATAAATAGTCATATTTATACGATGGTCAGTAACCCTGCCCTGCGGATAATTATATGTCCTGATCTTTGCACTTCTATCGCCCGTACTTACCAGGCTCTTGCGCCTGCGGCTTATCTCATCTTCCTGCTTGCGCACCTGCTCTTCGTAAAGCCTGCTGCGCATCATAGCAGTAGCTTTATCACGGTTGCCAAGCTGCGAACGTTCTGTCTGGCAGGTGATCACTGTACCTGTAGGAATGTGCGTCAGTATCACTTTCGTTTCTACCTTGTTCACGTTCTGGCCACCAGCACCACCACTTCGTGCCGTTTCCATTTTCAGGTCGCTTTCTTTAAGCTCAAAATCTATTTCCTCTGCCTCAGGCATAACAGCTACTGTAGCCGCAGATGTATGCACCCGTCCGCTGGCTTCCGTTGCCGGAACACGCTGCACACGATGCACACCGCTTTCAAACTTCAGCACACCATACACATCCTCACCGACTACTTCAAGCTGAATTTCTTTATATCCACCCACAGTACCTTCGGTTTCAGAAACGAGGGATACTTTCCATCCCCTGCGTTCACAATACCTTGTGTACATTCTTAAAAGATCTCCTGCAAATATGCTCGCCTCATCTCCCCCGGTACCAGCCCTGATTTCAATGATCGCATTTTTCTCGTCCTGCGGGTCCTTGGGGATAAGCAAGTTACGAATATCAGTTTCTAATTGTTCTTTTTGGACTTCCAGCTTTTCAATATCTTCTTTGGCCATGGTACGGAGCTCTTCGTCACTTTCCGTCTCCAGCACCTCTCTTGCAAATTCAAGGCTGTCCAGACAAGTTCTGTAAATTTTATATACATCAGCTATTTTCTCCAGTTTGCGATACTCTCTACTGATCTGGGAAAACCGCTTATTATCATTAACAACCTCCGGATTGGTCAATGCTACCCCAAGATCATCAAACCTTGCCTTTATTGCCTCCAGCTTATCTATAATAGAACTCATTCTTACTAACTATGATATTAAAGGCTGCGAAGTTACAGCTATAAAGCCTTTATTCAAATTCAACCGGTCACGAAAAATACATAAGTTATTTTAATATTTTAAATATTGGAAACAGGTTAAATAAGGTTAATTTATCCTATATTCTCCTTGTTAGCGCTATTTTTATGAATCAAAACAAATTCAATGAGAAAACTACTACTACCAGCTATATGCGTCCTTGCTTTAATTGCCTGCAACAATAATGCCGTAAATCAGAAGTCTGGAAAAAACGAAACAACGGATATTATTACCATAACGGACAATGGGCATACCTATGCTGATACATTAACGGTAAGAACCGGCGGGGTTATTATAGCCCGGGAATCTGAACCGACAAAACCGATAGTAACCGAAGGAACAGGCACTGAACGGTTTACTTCTGCAGTAGATAAACAATTGGCCAATGATAGCTCGGGAATTTATGGATGCTTCATTCACAAATCTGCTCAATTCACCTTATTTAACCTCATATATGATAACCCATCTCCTCAATTTCCTGTATCATTTGATATTGCTGCTACCGGCCCAATAAATGGAGGCACAGGTGTTTATAAATATTCAGGCGTTAGTGATTCTGCAATGACAGAACTAAATAGAAAGGATACCACACATGGCACCGGGATATTTGGAACGACCTTCTCCGAAACATTTAATGAAGGCCAACGATATACGATCGATAGCTCAGTTATCAATGTCAGTAAAGCAACAGAAACGATTATAGAAGCTACCTTTCAATTGTGGCTATCTAATAAATCAGGGAGTAAAACGGTTACCGGCAATATTATGTGTAATTCCGCGAATTCTTTTTCCGTCCCTGCAAATGGGAAAACCCATGGAGCTACAAAAAAGGTGTTTCTCAAATCTACCGGTTCTGCAATACGAGAGTTCTGATTATCGGGAACGTTTAGATTATTATTTCAGTCCTTCTCATATTACGACCATTTTATTCTTTTTCAGCTAACTTTATCCTATGGGTTATGATACACCTCCGGAAGAAAACAACCGGTTAAATGAACCGGAACCTGCTTATAGCCAAAAGCGAAGTATGAGGCTGCGTATTTTCAAATCATTTGAAGAAGCTGCCGAAGCAGACGCAGCAGATATCGCTAACCAGGCGCCGGTAGAACGCTTAAGAGAAACCGTAGAACTGATACTTCGCGTATATGGTGTAACAAGGGAGCAACTAAAAGCCCGTGATAAAAAATTTCACATAAATATTACCAGGCGCGGATGAATTTATTTATAGAACAGCACCAGGACTTGTTGAAAAAACTCCTTGAAGCGAAGGTAGATTTTATCATTATAGGTGGTTACTCTGTTATTTTTCATGGCTATAAGCGCACAACCGGCGATATTGATATTTGGTTGAAACCGGATAATACCAATAAGGAAAAACTGCTCATTGAACACAGGAAGGCCAAAAGATAAAGCTGACATAGAGATACTGCAACAAATAGAAAATGCAAGGAATAAAAAATGATACCGCTACTTCAACCCTTCCTTCTCTTTCTGGAAACGGAGTAATTCATCCCTTAGCCGTGCAGCTTCCATGAAGTCGAGTTCCTTGGCAGCCTTTTCCATTTCTTTTTTTGTGCGTGCTATGATCTTGTCCAGCTGGGCTGCCGAGCGGTATACAATTTCATCTTCCGCTGCCATGGGTAATACTTCGTCCTTGACCGCGTATTTGTTATTCTCATCATAGCCTTTAATATCCAGTACCGAGCCCTGCAACATTATTTCCTGCACAGACTTTGTAATGGTAGTAGGCGTAATGCCATGTTCAAGGTTATATTTTATCTGCTTCTCCCTGCGTCTGTCTGTTTCATCCATGGTACGGCGCATGCTGTCTGTTATTTTATCCGCATAAAATATTACGAGTCCGTTCACATTTCTCGCGGCACGGCCTGCCATCTGCGTGAGTGAGCGTTCATCTCTCAAAAAGCCTTCCTTATCCGCATCAAGTATGGCCATTAATGAAACTTCCGGAAGATCTAACCCTTCGCGCAAAAGATTTACACCAACAAGCACATCTATATTCCCGAGTCGCAGGTCGCGCAATATCTCCACACGCTCCAGTGTATCTACTTCAGAGTGTATGTATTTTGAATTTACATTGATCCGCTTCAGATATTTATCCAGCTCCTCAGCCATGCGCTTGGTGAGGGTAGTTACCAGCACACGGTCTCCCTTCTTCACACGTTTATCTATTTCATCCAGCAAATCATCGATCTGGTTTATGCTTGGGCGCACTTCTATAGGTGGTTCCAGTAATCCTGTAGGGCGCACGATCTGCTCTACCACTACCCCGCCGGTATGCTCAAGTTCATACTTTCCCGGTGTGGCGCTGATAAACAACACCTGCGACACCAATGATTCAAATTCATAAAAATTAAGCGGGCGGTTGTCCAGAGCAGATGGCAGGCGAAAACCAAAGTCTACCAATGTAAGCTTACGTGAGCGGTCACCGCCATACATACCGCTGATCTGCGGTATAGTTACGCGACTCTCATCAATCACCAGCAGGAAATCATCGGGAAAATAATCAAGCAGGCAGAACGGGCGGGCGCCGGGTTTACGGCGGTCAAGGAATCGCGAATAGTTTTCTATACCACTGCAGTAGCCCAGCTCCTGTATCATCTCCACATCATAACTCACACGTTCTTTGATACGCTGTGCTTCTATGAATTTACCGATGCTCTTGAAGTATTCCACCTGCGAGTTCATTTCATCCTGTATCTCGTACAGTATCTGCTGCATCTGGTCGCGGGGGGCGATATAGAGGTTTGCAGGAAATATTGCTGCATTCTCCATTACCGCTATCCGTTTACCGTTCTCCGGTTCAAAACTTTCTATCTCTTCTACTTCATCACCAAAAAATGTGATGCGGTACCCGTAATCAACATAAGGCAAGTTGATGTCAACCGTGTCCCCGTTTACACGAAAAGAGCCTCGTGTAAAATCACCCATGCTTCGGTTGTATAATGAGTTTACAAGCTGGTGCAAAAAGTGATTACGACCAATGGCATCACCTTTTTTAAAACGGATGATGCTGTTGGCATATTCGGCAGGGTTACCAATACCATAAATGCAGGATACGGAAGCGACAACAATAATGTCACTACGGCCGCTCAGCAGGCTGCTCGTAGCACGCAGGCGCAGTTTCTCCAGTTCTTCATTTATAGACAGGTCTTTTTCTATGTACGTATTGGACACCGGCATGTATGCCTCCGGCTGGTAGTAATCATAATACGAAACAAAGTATTCTACCGCGTTATCAGGAAAGAACTGGCGGAATTCTCCATATAACTGGGCCACAAGGGTTTTATTATGCGTAAGCACCAATGTAGGCTTCTGCACTTTCTGGATCACATTAGCCACAGTAAATGTCTTACCCGACCCTGTTACGCCAAGCAAGGTCTGGTATTGCTCACCATGCTCTATACCTTCGGCAAGCTGCCTTATAGCTTCCGGCTGGTCTCCCGCAGGTTCGTATGGACGATTTATCTGGAACTGCATTTTAAGTTAAAGGCAAAAGTTAAAACCAAAAAGTATTGGTTTGACTAATGAGCCAATTGCAAATTTCCGGATTTAAAGGGAAAGTTTTGATAAAATTGTACCTTATTTGAGTAAGGTTACATTACCCTGGTGGTGTTCTTTTTCACCGTCTATGAATGTGACGTCGATATTATAGATATAAACGCCTTCCGGCTGCATCACATCATTAAAGCGGCCATCCCATCCCCTGCCTTCCGTATTGGAGGTCGAGAAGATCAGTTGCCCCCAACGGTTGTAAATATTCATCTGGAAAGCAGAGAGTCCTTTCCCGAGCAGCGGGCGTGGCAGGAAATAATCATTGATACCATCACCATTTGGTGTAAATGCATTCGGGATATCCAGGTAACAGCCATTTTGCACCCATACGGAGTCTGTAGCCTCACAGCCATCAATGCTAACCGTAACATAATAAACACCCGGTGCGTCTACCTGCATCTGCGGTGATGTAGCGCCGTTATTCCACAGCCATTTTGCCGCAGGGTTTCCTGCATTAATATTGTCTGCGATAGTTATTACAGTGCTGCCTATACATATAGTAGTATCAGGTCCCAGGTCTATCTGCGGATATCCGAATACAACGACTTGCTTCCATGCGCTCGTATCAGGGCAAGCACGGTAAAATGCCTCAACAGAAACAGTATATACACCTGCCGAAGAAAATGCATGTACAACAGGGTTTGCATTTTCAATAGTACCGCCATCACTGAAGGTCCATTTAACACCGGTATTGCCAAACAAGGAATAAATGCCGGAGAATGTTACATCATGCCCGCCGCAAAGCACAGAATCCGTTGCGGTGACACTGATAGCACTCATCGAGTCAACCATCAGTATTTTTGAAACTGTATCGTGGCAAGGGATGTAATTTGTCACTACCAGCATCACATCATAAGTACCCATATTCGGGTATACATGAACGGCATTTGTTGTCGTAGCAGTTGCTCCATCACCAAAATACCATGTGTAATTAAGCAGAGTACCTAATGAAGTATTCGTAAAGGTAACCGGGCTGCCCTGGCATAAGAAACTATCGGGCACTGCGGTAAACCCTGCTACAATTAGGTTATCAAGCGTTATGTTTTGTTTGGAACTGTCGTAGCAGCGTGTGTTTGTGATCAGCAGTTTTACTGTAAACGTACCGGGTGTATAATAGATGTGCGTAGGGTTAGTGCTGCTGTCTGTAGAGCCATCCCCGAAATACCAAATGTAAGTAAGGTCTGATGCAGGCGCAGAATGATTTGTAAACACCACGGTATCCCCGCCACAACCAAGGTGTACTACATAAGTAAAGCTATCAATAATTGGTGGCGCCACCAATGTATCAGGGCCCAACACATTTGAAACACATACACCTGCGGTGCGCACGGTGATATTACTATAGATACCCTCGCACAGCGATGGAAGGTTTATGGTACTGTCTGCGCTTATCAGGTAACCGCCTGCATTTACGGGCGTGCCATTGAAATCATAAGTAACTGTATCTACCTGCCCCGGATGAAGTCCGTATAACTTTATAGTGCCGTCACAGAAACCACACTTAGTGGGGTTGGTGTATGTATCTGTGCGAACGGTAAATGGAGGAACTGTAAGGTTTGCCGGGCCTAGTGTATTTGATACACATACGCCACCTGTAGTGGCAATAAAATTGTCGTAAGTACCGAAACACAAACCGGTAAGGTGAATAGTGCTATCTGCAGGTATCACCTGTATCACCGGCGGCTGGGCCACCCCATTGAATGTATAGTTGATCGTATCCAGTTCGCCTGGGTGCAGGCCATACAGTGTAATCGTACCATTGCATATACCGCAATAATCGGGGTTCGTAAAGCTCAGGGCACGCATGGTAAACGGCGGTACGGTAAGTGTTACCGGGCCAAGGGTATTAGATACACATATACCTGCTGTATGCGCTACGAAGTTATCGTAAGTACCTGCACACAAACCGGTAATGACAACCATGCTATCCGCCGGGATGAGCAGGATAACCGCTGGTTGCGCAACGCCACCCATTGTGTAGTTGATCGTATCCAACTGGCCGGGGTGAAGGCCGTACAAAGTGATCGTACCATTACAGATACCGCAATAATCAGGATTGGTATGGCTGATGGCACGCATGGTAAATGGCGGCACTGTGAGATTGGCCGGGCCAAGTGTGTTAGAGACACATGCGCTGCCTGCATGGGCAACGAAGTTATCATAGTTACCCGCACACAGTCCGGTGATCACAACCATACTATCTGCAGGCACTGTTACAGGAATCGGCGTTTGTGCCACTCCCCCAAGTGTATAAGTTATTGTATCGAGGCTACCCGGGTGTAGTCCGTACAAGGTTATCGTACCATTACATATACCACAGTAGTCGGGATTTGTATGGCTGATGGCGCGCATCACAAACGGTGGCACTGTTAGTGTAACAGGGCCAAGTGTATTGGAAACACATACACCGCCAGTCTTCGCAACGAAATTATCATAGGTGCCCGCACACAACCCCGTGATCACCACCTGGCTATCGGCAGGTATGGTCAATACCACAGGAGGTTGTGCTACACCACCCATTGTGTATGTGATCGTATCTATCTCGGCAGGATGAAGACCATACAATGTGATCGTACCATTGCATATGCCGCAATAATCTGGATTTGTATGGCTGATAGTGCGCATGGTGAACGGGGGCACCGTAAGGGCAACGGGGCCAAGTGTGTTTGAAACGCAAACACCACCTGTTTTTGCTATGAAATTATCATAATTGCCTGCACACAGCCCGGTAATTGTGACCATACTATCTGCTGGTACCATTTGTATAAAAGGAGGCTGTGCTACACCACCTTTGGTATAGTTTATTGTGTCCAGTTCTCCGGGATGCAGGCCATAAAGTGTTATTGTCCCGTCACAGATACCACACCATGAAGGATTTGTGGAACTGATAGCACGCATTGTGAAAGGCGGTACTGTAAGTGTAACAGGGCCAACTGTATTGGACACACATACACCGGCTGTCTTTGCAACAATATTTATATAAGTGCCTGCGCACAGACCGGTAATGGTAATAGTACTGTCGGCGCCTACTGTGCGGGCCACCGAGATACTTCCCCCGCCATATAAGTAAGTTACCGTATCCAGTTGCCCTGGGTGAAGCCCATACAAAGTAATTGTACCGTCGCAGATACCACACCACGAAGGATTAGTATAACTGATCGTACGAATAGTAAACGGTGGCACAGCAAGTGTTACCGGGCCAAGTGCATTAGACACACATACGCCGGCTGTCTTGGCAATGAAATTTGTATACAGCCCCTGGCATAGGCCCGTGATCGTAACTGTACTGTCCGTGCCAATCGTGCGGACAATGGGTCCAACCGTTCCGCCACCATGCGTATATGTGATCGAATCTGTTTGTCCGGGATGCAAACCAAATAAAGTAACTGAGCCATCGCACATACCACACCATGAAGGGTTCACAGAAGTTATGGTGCGCATAGTGAAAGGTGGATTTACCAGGGTCAATGGCCCTACGGTTGATGATGTACACAGACCATAAGATGCGGTGATATTGCTGTAAACTCCGGCAAGCAATCCTGTTATCAGTACAGTGCTGTCTGCCGCAACGACCAGTATACGTGCAGGCTGTGAAACCCCATTGTAGTAAAACCTTACAGTATCTGTAGTGCCTGCATACAAATGATACAACTTAATGGTACCATCGTTATTGCCACAATAAGTGGGGTTCGTAAAAGTGGCGCTGGTAATTATTGTTGCCGGGTTTGCAATAGTTACAGGTATATATGCCTTACATTGATGGGCAGGGTTGGTATAGATAGTGATCGTGTAAGTACCCGGAGAAAGGCTGTCTGTAAATGGCCCTCCATGATACACAAATGATTGGATGGTATCACCCGCTCCTGCGGAAAGGTCGATGGTCCATGAAGCACCACCACCACCCGGCATTACTGATATTGCAGCCTTCTGCGTGCAGGTAGCCGGTGATATCGTGGTGTACGTAATAGTTGGTATTGCTAATATCGTAACGGTGTATGCTATTGTTTGCTGGCCGGAAAGCGGACAGTTATTGTCTGTATAAGTTACGTAAAAAGTATACGAACCCGGCGTTACACCTGTAGAAGTCCATGAGAAAACTCCGTGTGGCGTAGGCGTGCCGTTTCCTGTAACCGTAAATGTTGAGCCCGAAGGTAACCCAACGTATGTGATCGTGATATCGTTGGTCACATCTGCTTCGGTAGGATTAATGTTGAACGTGAAAGCGCCTGAGTTTTGGCATATCTGGTAGTGCGTATTATCTACTATAGTGCCGGTGCTGGCGCCACTTATCCCACCGGTTGGCGGTGTATTCGTACAGGATTGTACAAGAAACGTCATTTCCCGCTGGCTCGTGCCCTTAAAAACACCTGAATGATATTCCTCAATATTGTAAACGACTAGTGATCGTTGCAGCGCATTCGGATTAAAAGATACTTGCCCTGTAAGTTGATCAAATGAAAAAGACGATGTAGCAAGAGGCGCTGTCGCTGTATAAGGTGGAATGTATGTTACCAGGCCGCCGGCAGTGGATGTCGCTGTTCCGTTTTGCCCGGAAACCAGGAAGAAAGAAAGACTATCTCCATCTGCGTCTACAGCTCCGGGGTTATAATTATCGCTATTATCAAGGCAGAAAAAAGGTGTTGGCACATTAGTGAGTACCGGGCTGTTGTTGAAAGTGGTTGTGTTATTTAAAGTATCAACGAGTTGTATGTATGTATCGGGAGAAGATGAGATGTTGGTGATAGAGGTTGCGCGCCCTGCTATCGTTCCTGAAAGCAGATTACCGGTAAACAAAAAACGCCATACCGGCGACGTGCCCGACACAGTATACGTTGCACTGTATACAAACTTTTTTATGCCCGGTATTGTATTGGATAAACTGGTGCATTGCGTGAGGCTGATATCCGCAGGGCATACAGGAGTTATCTCCACGCCTGCACTTGGCGGCTCTATAGCAAGATCAATTGTTGTGACGTAGCTATCACCATTATAGATGTAAACTTCAGGAGTATTGAAAGGTAGTTCTCCGAAAGACGTTGATGTTGCTGCAGAACCACAATCGCCATATGCTATCAGCGTGATCTTATACGTGTTACCACTCACATGCGTATAGTAGAAGTCCATCCCCACCAGGTGGTTGGCATATGTACCACCGCATACCAGTAATAAGATTACTGAGAACAGAAAACTTCGTAGATAGGCCCGCACTTTCTTCATAAAAAAATATAGAACTCCATGATCGCAAAAGGGTTATAGAACCATTGCATGAAATTATAATTATTTTTATTCATAGCAAAAAATATTTCCGGTTTTGTGGTGAATTTTATATTAATTGTGGCGAATGAACACAGCGATAACGTGCAACAAAATATCAATAGATTTTTACAAAATATCATTGTATCTCCCGGTGTAGTACAAAGAAAAAACCGCCCCGGATGGTCCGGGGCGGTTTCTCTGTTTTTTTATGATCGTTACCTCAGCAACGTTACATTGCCCTGGTGATGTTCTTTTTGTCCGTCTTTAAATGTAGCATCAATGATGTATACATACACAGCTTCCGGTTGCGGGCTGTTGTTGAAATTACCATCCCATCCCCTGCCGTCAAGTGTGTTGGTTTGGTAAACCAATTGCCCCCACCTGTTGTATATATTCATGCTGAATGTTGTTACACCACGCGTCAATAACTGGCGTGGATAGAAGTAATCGTTCACACCATCTCCGTTCGGAGTAAACACGTTCGGGATGTCCATGTAACAATCTTTCTGCACCCAAACAGTGTCTGCGGCAGTACAACCATCTATGGTTACAGTAGCTGAATAATAACCGGGCTTAACAACAGTGATCTGTGAAGCGCTGTCTCCTGTGCTCCACGCCCACCTTGCACCGGGTGTAAGTTCATTCCTCATATCTGTAAGGATAATAGCATCACTGCCGGGACAGATAGAGGTGTCCGGGCCAAGGTATATTTCAGGATACGAATAAACACGGATCGAGCGTGTTGTGGTAGTTTCAGGACATGCCCTGTATATCGCAGACACCGAAACAACATAAGTCCCTGCACCATCGAATGAATACAGAACAGGGTTTACGTTATCTATCTTGAATCCATTATTGATAGACCATGCATTACCTATATTACCCTCACTTGCATACAGTCCGGTGAATGTCACCTGCGTGCCGCTACAGAGTGTTGTATCGGTAGCAAGCATTTTTATACCGCTGATCGTATCTACTATAAGTGACTCCGTAACTGTATCGCTACACGGCACGAAATTCGTTTCCACAAGCGTTACATTGAACGTTCCTGTATTCGCATATGCATGCGAAGGGTTTAATGTGGTACTTGTATTCCCATCCCCAAAATTCCATAGATACGTTGTGGCAACATTGAAAGGACCCGTACCTAGCGATATGGAAGTGTTCGTAAATGCTACCGGAGTATTCTGGCAAACATACGGATTAGGCAGGAACGTGAATGAAGGATTAATGTAGTTCACAAGATTGAGCTTATGCGTAAAGCTGTCAATACACTCTCCATTTGTAAAATATAGTTTTACGTTGAAGGTAGTATCTGTCTCGGTATTATGATAAATATGGATCGGGTTCTGCGCAGTATCCGTATAACCATCTCCGAAATACCAGTGGAACGTAAGGTCATTGGAATCTGCTGTAGAATAATTAGTGTTGGTAAACAGAACCGTATCTCCATGACAACCATAATGGATAGTTGTACCAAATGTATCCTGTAGCGCGGGTCCGTGTAGCGTAGTACCTAACAAAGTAGCGGTAAGGCAAACACTATCTGTACGTGCGTAGAAATTGGTGTAACTGCTGCCGTCACACAGAGCAGAGAATTGTACAGTACTGTCAAGACCAATAAAATATGCTATTGACACGTTGGTACCATTGAATGTATAGTATATAGTATCGAGCTGACTCGGGTGAAGTCCATACAATGTAATTGATCCGTCACAATATCCGCACCTGCTCGGGTTCACAAAACTAAACGCCCGTATCGGGAATGGTGGGTTCACTAGAACATAAGGGCCAAGGTACGGCGACTTACAAAAGCCGTATGAGACTATGATACTATCATACGTGCCCGCCAGCAAACCGGGAATCACAATACTATCCCCCGAGACCGTGGCTATGATATTCGTCTGCCAGACTCCCTGGTATTTGTATTTCACAGTATCTGTAACACCTGTTGCCAGGTTGTGCAATGTGATACTGCCATCTGATGCACCACAATACGAAGGATTCACCGTAGCAGCGGTAGGATTTATTGGTGGCGGTGGTGTGATAACAATAGGTATCCATGCACCACACTCATGCGATACATTGGTAAAGATGCTGAGCGTGTCCGTAAACCCGACCGTGGGGTTTAGGGTATCCACAAACATAAGCGAGTCATTAAGGAAGGTCTGGAAAGTATCAGACGGACCGTGGTAACCATCAATGGTCCATGGCTTACCTGTTCCTCCGGGTATTATGTATACGATCGCACCACGGAAACATGTTGCAGGGAAAGCTATTGAGTCCCTGATAGTAGGTACAGGATATATGTTGATGGAGTACGCCTGAGTATTATTACCTGTAAGCGGGCAGTTGTTATCCGACATGTGCAGGTAGAATGTATAAAGACCCGGTGTGAGGCTATCTGTGTTACCACATACGGTAACCGTAGGATGGTTGGTACCATTTGATGTTACTGTGTAGGTCATGCTGCTCACCAAACCCGTAACGCTGAATGTTATGTGATTCGCGGTGTCGGTCTCAGATGCAGAATAAGTCATGCAGAATTCACCAATGTTACCACATACGTGATAGTGTGTACTGTCATCGAGTATCAGGTTACTGAGACCGCCAAGCGTACTTACCGGTGCCGTATTTGTACATGTTAACACCACAAAGGTCATCTCACGCTGGCAGGTGCCTACAAGGGTATCATTCCTAAACTCACGGATGTTATAAACTACCACCGAACGCTGTGTTACCGTAGGATAAAAACATATCTGCCCCGTCGCTCCGTCAAAAAAGTAAGACGGAGGAGGAGAAACATTTTGCAGCGGTGTAGCACCGGTGAGCGGCTGCCCTGTCCACGCCAATCCCCCGGTGGCATATGGCCAGGCCGCGCCCACAGCGCATGATGCGGCCGATCCCCCGCCACTGCTACCATTAGTAGGTGGCACAAGATAAAACCTGAGGCTGTCTCCGTCCGGGTCAAGAGCACCTGGGTTATAACAATCTGTACTATTCAGGCAAAAGAATGGTGTAGGCAATACCGTAAGTATCGGGCTTGTATTATGGCTATAAATGCCGGTGTCAATATTATTAAGCGTATCTATCAGCTGCATGATCGAACTACCCGCAGTTGCAAGGTTTGTAATAGAAGCAGCGCGGCCTGAGGCTGAACCCGCACCATTGTCTCCTGTGTACACGAAACGCCAGTTCCTGGAAGCGTGAGGCAATGTAACATTCACACTATACACAAACTTCGTGATCCCAGGTATTGTAGATGTTGATACGTGGCATTGAGTAAGCAGTGAGTCTGCAGGGCAAACAGGGGTTATCTCCACACCCGTTGAAGGCGGCACAATAGCACAGTGAATGGTATTCCAGTAAGTGGCGCCATCCCATATGCAAACATACGGAGTTGACGTAGGGAGTGTACTGAACGCCGCCGAACTGGCCGGACCACAGTTACCATAAAGGATAACTGTTACTTTGTACGTGTTCCCGGAAACCCATGTATAGAACATATCGCAACCCACAATGTGCGATGCGAAAGAACTGAAATGCATGAATATCAAAGCAACGGAACAAATAAGGCCGCGTAAAATGGCAGGTAATGATCTTTTCATAAACGGTATATATAATGAGTTACTAATTCCTTTATTTCCCGGATTTTATCTTCCTATAAGATAGACAGTTAAGAAAGCTAAAATGGTTTGCTAAAAATATAAAATATTTGCCTCTTCTTCAAAAAGCAAAAAAATAACGGTTAAAGTTAAATTTTTCCAATTCATAAACCATCATTAGGCAAAGATATATTTTACTTAAATTGAAAAAATGTTCATATAGACATGTCAATTACATATACTTTCCGAAAAAATAATTTTATCGCAGTCATTAGTCATAATTAAATATTTTGTAGAAATAATATATATAGTATATTTTCACACCCGGATTGCAGTTTTTGCGTTAATCAGCTTGCAGTGGTAAGATCAATACTGTTTTTTTTAGGTTTATTACTATTTGCTGCCTCTTGTGAGTACAGGGGCAAAAGCGAACCTGTGGGCACTCCGGCATTTGACAGTATCATAAAGACAGGGGACCGCATCTATGACTCCGGTTATAAAATGAAGGCTTTGGAGTACGTCATCGCCCGCCATTCAGAGATCAAAAACCACGATGTCATCGATGAGATGAATTATTATACTTTTTGTAGTGAAGTATACAGAAAAGACCTGCAAGACTATGATAAGTATATGTCCTACGCAGATAGTATTACTACAACGATCGACAAAAGTGACCGTGGAAAAGATATGCAGGGCAGGTACGTGCAGGCATATAATATGAAAGCAGACGCCTTGTTTGCAAAAGGTCTGTACAACGAATCTTACGACTATTATTTCCAGGCAAAAAACCTTGCGAAACAAACGGGGGACAGTTGTTCCCTAAGCAAGTATAGTTATAGCCTGGGCATGGCGCTTTACCGCCAGCAGCGCTACCTGGAGAGTGCACAATACTTTATAGAATCATACAATGAAGCAGCGCAATGCAAGGACATTTTCATCTATTTCTATCACAAACAGGAGTTGCTCGATAACATTGGCCTATGTTATTTCAAAGCCCGAAAATTTGACAGCGCAATGTTGTATTACACCAAAGCATTGCATTACATTGATTCAAATTACCTCCGCTTCGACAAAACTGAAAATGTTTATTTAAGTGCAAGAGCAGTCGTGCTTGGCAATATGGCCGATGTTTACATCAGCACAAAAAATTATGACACAGGAAAGGCTTTACTGAAAAAAAGTATTGCTATTAACCTGCAAAAAGGATACACTAATCTTGATGCTTTACTTAACCAGCTTAAACTCGCGGATCTTTATTTTATCACCGGCCAGATACCGGAAATGAAACAGGTGCTACAGGATACGAAAGCCGAGCTGGACACCATTCCCGACAAAAAAGTGGAACTGTCATGGGACAAGTTAATGGGCCAATATTATGATCACGAAAAAGACTCGGTAAAAGCGCACAGATATACTCTTGCTTACATTGCACT
This sequence comes from uncultured Bacteroidota bacterium, assembly GCA_903821975.1. Taxonomy (GTDB): domain Bacteria; phylum Bacteroidota; class Bacteroidia; order Chitinophagales; family Chitinophagaceae; genus Nemorincola. The sequence goes on along the minus strand of CAIJNJ010000101.1, from coordinate 2,557 downwards.
TAACGATTCTTTCCAGGCCAGGAACAAAGCCCTAATGGCTTCTGATATAGATGGCCGTATAAAAAACATAGAGCGGCAGTACCAGATAAACCTGCTCAATAAGAATGAAGAGCATGAAAGAATTTATCTTATTGTTGCCTCGCTCATAGCATTAATGGCAATCGTTATCGTATGGCTTGTAGATAAAAACGCCAGGAGATCCAGAAATAATATCATCACCTTAACGCAACTCAACAACCAGGTGAATGAACAAAAAGAAAAACTGGAAAAAGCCGTCGCAGAACTGAACCAGAAAGAAAAAGACAAATCCAGGATACTACGCTCTGTAGCGCATGATGTGATGAACCCAATCTCCTCCATAATTGCACTCACAGAGATACTTATCAAGGAATCAGAAAACTATTCGCAGGACCATGTGGAGATACTTAACCTCATAAAAGAAGCCTGCAATAATTCGCTCAGCTTAAGCAAAAATATTGTGGAAGCCGCGATGGACATTGACGAAGGTAACATGGGCAAGGAATGGGTGGACATAAAAAAACTTACATCCAGTTGTGTTGAGTTATTGAACTTCAAGGCAAATGCAAAAAACCAACACATAAAAGTTACCTGGTGCCAGGAAGATGTGCTTGCTTTTGTAAACAAAGAAAAGATATGGCGTGTCATAAACAACCTGCTTGCTAATGCTATAAAATTCAGCTTTGAAAATGCAGATATTTTTGTAAACCTGGAATTCAGTTCGGGGATAGTACATATTTCTGTAAAAGATACCGGCATGGGAATCCCCGAAAGGAACCGGCCGCTGATATTCGATATGCTCACCCAGGCAAAGGTGCCGGGCACTTCAGGAGAAATGCCCTATGGCCTCGGGCTATCTATATCGCTTCAGATAGCAAAAGCACATAAAGGGAATATCTGGTTCGAGTCTGAAGAAGGGAAGGGCTCCACATTCCACTTCGAATTTCCGGCGAAAAGTAGCATATAATTTTTACTGTTATTAAAATATCATATAACTATGCGTGAAGTAGCGATAAATATAGCATATGAATTGAATGTTAATCATTCCCTTTTATTCTGTAGATATTTGAAAATTATCAATGTTAATTCGTTATTTTTGGAATAAATGTAGATATTTGTAGTGAATTGAGCTTTTGTGCTTAGTTTACCGTAATATCGTATTGTCGTATTAGTTTGTAACCTATGGCGAATATATTAGTAATAGAAGATGATGATATAATGCTCAAAGCCATTAGAAACATCCTCGGTAAGGATGGGTATAATGTAATTACCGCGAAAGACGGTAAGGAAGCCTTTGAAAAACTGGAAAATGGTGAATATGATGTCGTTGTGACCGACCTGATGATGCCTTATGCCAATGGGCTGGAGGTTGTAAGCAGGCTCAGAAGTGATGAGACCAAAAGAAATGTTGGCATTATTGTTATATCATCTGTTGGTAATGAAGAAAATATTACAGAAGCCTTCAGGCTGGGTGCTGATGATTATCTGAAAAAGCCAATAATGGCCGGAGAATTATTAATACGTATCAGAAAATTGCTTGCTAATAAGAATAGTAAATCACAGCTGGTTACCAAAAAAAAATAGTTATTCATGTGGAAAGATCTGGCAGACCTTTTATTCCAGGCGTATGAGCAGTTCAGCTTACTCCCTCTTTTCATCGAAATAGCGCTGGCTTTTATTTTCATTGCCATCTTATCTACTCTTATCGCTTACAGCGCCATTCTTTTCAAAAGATATAAAGGCTACGTTTATGAAAAAAGGCTTGCATTCATAAGCCCGAAAATTGAAGATCTCATCACGGAGCAGGTACTGCTGAATCCTAACCTGGGTAAAGACCTCCCGGTAGAAGACATTGAATTCGATCCTAACGCGCTCAATGACAAGATATACAGGAAGCCCTTTGTGCGGCAGATGATGATAGATACCCTGATACAATACCGTAAGAATTTCAGGGGTGAGGTGGGTGAGTTGCTCCGTAAAATGTACATCGATATGGGTCTTGAAAAAGACTCCTTCGGCAAAATGAAAACACTGCGCTGGGAAAGGAAAATAAAGGCTGTTGTGGAGCTTACCCAAATGGATATCTCCATATCAGACGTAACCATCCTGCCGCTTACCAATAGCGGCAATGCCGCATTGCGTGCCGCTGCAAGAAACGCTCACATCCAGTTGAGTAAGAACGAGCCATTCAAATTCTTTGATATAGCCACAGAGCCACTGCTTCCCTGGGACCAGCTGCAAATGTTCAAGATCATTACTACTACAAAGGATATTGCCATCCCGAATTTCTCCCGCTGGGTGAGTTATTCGACCAATAAAAGTATAGTATCTTTTTGCTTAAAACTCATCGCACACTACGACCAGCAAAGCGCCATCCCTGCAGTAATGGACCTACTTGCGAATAAAGACCATTACTACCGCGCAGATGCGATCAACTGCCTGGGGAAATTATCCGCAGAAGTGGCGGAAGAAAAGCTGGTTAAGATATACAACAACCAACCTTTAAACTGCCAGATAGAAATATTAAAAGCTTTGGGGC
>CAIJNJ010000100.1 GCA_903821975.1 uncultured Bacteroidota bacterium | reverse complement strand
TCTGGTCAGAGGTAAATAACCTCCGTGTCTTTCTGCGGATGTCCTTGATGAAGTTTTCTGTGGACTGCTTTTTCTTTGATTCCATGTTTGCATTTTTTGGTGGTTAACAATGGAAACACTATCTAAAGTTATGCTCTTTTTCAGTCCACTTTATGCTGACGATTTACAATCATTTGGAGCGGATCATCTTAATAGATGACGATGCGGGTAACAATACGGCGAGTAAGATATTTCTGAAACGGGTGGTTCTTGAAACAGAGATCGTTGCGTTTACTGACCCTGCGAAGGGGCTTGATTACATATTGGCGGAATATGCGGTAAAGCCGGTTAAAAGCGTTCTTTTACTGGATATTAATATGCCTGTAATTTCGGGATGGGATGTGCTGGAGAAGTTTGCCCGCTACCCTGATGATATAAAAAAATGGTTCACCATTTTTATCCTCACTTCTTCTATCAATATAGACGATAAGCAAAGGGCTGCCGTTCACCCGCTGGTGAGTGCCTATATAGAAAAGCCAATGACCATAGGGCTTTTAAAGAACCTGTTTTTAGGGGATTAAGCTACCACTTCTCCTTCCAGGTCGTAATCAAATGCTTTTGTGATCTTCACATTTACAAAATCACCAATAGGCAGTGCAGTTTCACTTTCTATCACCACTTCATTATCCACTTCCACACTGTCAAACTCTGTGCGGCCAAGATAGCGGCCTGATTCTTTCTTATCAATGATCACTTTGTAGGTATTGCCTATCTTTTCCTGGTTCTTTTCGTAAGATATTTCCTGCTGTACTTCCATCACTTCCTGCGCACGGGCCTCTTTTTCTTTAGCGGGCACATTGTCTACCAGGTCGTGGGCGGTGGTGTTCTCTTCATGAGAATAGGTGAATATGCCCACACGGTCCAGGCGGGTATCGACAAGGAATTGTTTCAGGTCTTCCACATCATCCCTTGTTTCACCGGGGAAACCGGCAATGAGCGTAGTGCGTATACAGATGCCGGGTACACGGTCGCGTACATTGGCAATGAGATCGGTAATTTCTTCTCTTGTTATCTGCCGTTTCATGGCTTTCAGCATATTATTAGATATATGCTGTAGCGGCATGTCCAGGTAGTTGCAGATGTTATCACGCTCACGAACCACATCCAGTATCTCCAGCGGGAACTTGGAAGGGTAGGCGTAGTGCAGCCGTATCCAGTGCAGGCCTTCCACGTCAGAAAGGTACTTTAGCAGATCGGGCAGGGCGCGTTTTTTGTAAATATCGAGGCCGTAATAGGTAAGCTCCTGTGCTATAAGCATGATCTCCTTTACTCCTTTCTTCACCAGTGCTTTCGCTTCGGCAACTACTTCTTCTATTGTTTTGGAAACATGGCCGCCGCGCATCAAAGGGATGGCGCAGAATGAACAAGTACGGTTACAGCCTTCAGATATTTTCAGATAAGCGTAATGCTTTGGTGTGCTGAGCATGCGCTCACCAATAAGCTCCGCTTTATAATCGGCATTGAATTGTTTTAAGATCAACGGCAGCTCCATTGTGCCGAACCATGCATCCACTTCAGGTATCTCTTTCAGCAGGTCGTGACGGTACCGCTCACTAAGGCAGCCGGTCACATATACTTTATCCAGCTTGCCGCTGCGCTTCAGGGCCACCTGCTCCAGTATGGTATTTACACTTTCTTCTTTTGCCTTATCAATAAAGCCACAGGTATTTACAACAACGATATTATGATCGAGCTTGCGGTTCTCATGGGCTACATCAATGCCATTGGCATTAAGCTGGCCGCCGAGCATCTCACTATCCACCATATTCTTGGAGCAGCCAAGTGTTATTATATTAACCTTATCGTTCTTTAGTGTTCTTGTTTTCAAGTTGCAAATTCAAAATTCAAAAGTAAAAATTCAAAATGCCCGCCATGTTGGAAATTCAAAATTCAAAAGTAAAAGTTCAAAAAAATCAACATGTTTAGGGCTGCAAAAGTAGGTAGATTATATGGTGATAAATGGTTAAAGTTCATTTTTAGCCTGTGATTATTGCTTATCCGTGACTTTTTTAATAAAAAATTTGCGCAGTTAAGTAACTGCGCTTATATTTGCAGTCACATAACTGCATAAATATGGAAGTAAGACGGGATGTTTTCCAGGCAATAGCTGACCCTACAAGAAGGGCGATACTGACGATGCTGACCCTACAGGCGCTGACGCCGGGGGCGATCGCCGCAAATTTTACGTCAACAAGGCAGACGATCTCAAAACACATACAGATACTTGCCGAGTGCGAACTGCTACAGCATCATTATTCCGGGCGCGAAATTTATTACCAGTTAAATCCCAAAAAAATGAAAGAAATATCCGACTTCATCGAACCATTTAAATTGCTGTGGGATGCCCGCATGAACCAATTAGACGACATTTTAAAACAACTCAAAAACAAATAGTATGCACAAGACAAACTACACCGCAAACAACGACACAAAGACATTGGTGGCAGAAAGGGCCTTTGATGCACCGCTACCGCTTGTATGGCAAGCATGGACCGATAGCGCCATCCTCGACCAATGGTGGGCGCCAAAGCCATGGAAAGCCGTTACCAAAACAATGGATTTTACCCCCGGTGGGAAATGGCTTTACGCCATGGTAGGTCCGCAGGGCGAAAAACACTGGAGCCTGACGGAATACAAGGAAATAGTGCCGTCGCAGTATTTCAAGCAACAAAACTGCTTTTGCGATGAGCAAGGCAACCGCATCACAGAAATGCCCGGCACTTCCCAATGGCATGTGGCATTCACACCACACGGCGAGACTACGATCGTAACTACTACGATCACCTATGATAGTGCAGCGACAATGGAGAAAATGACAAACATGGGCTTCAAGGGCGGCTTTGCAATGGCGCATGAAAACCTGGATGCTTATATACAGGCGCAATTCAATTACGTAACCAGTACAAAACAACTACCAGGGCAAGGGTATGCACTTATCTAAACTTTCCCGGTAATACCGAGGAAGCGATGAACTTTTACAAGTCTGTTTTTAAAACAGAATTTGCGGGTAATGGCATACAGCGTTTTGGAGACATACCACAGGATGCGGCCCACCCGCCCGTAGCGGAAAATATAAAGAAAATGGTGCTTCATGCAGAACTGCCGATCATTGCCGGTCACGTATTAATGGCGACGGATGCGCCCAAGGAAATAGGTATGACAGTGGTGCAGGGGAATAATATGCACATCAGCGTAGAGCCGGAGACAAGAGTGGAAGCCGAAAGGATATTCGGTGCGCTATCGCAGGATGGTAAAATTGAAATGCCATTGGCAGATATGTTCTTTGGGTCTTACTTCGGGTCATTCACAGATAAGTATGGCATCAACTGGATGGTGAACTGTATGGAGAAGAAATAGGCACAAGATAAAACTGAATAACAAAAGCCGCTATTGAAGCGGCTTTGTTGTTAAAGTGAGGTCTATGGAACAAATTACGAACTGAATCGTAGATGACTGAAAAAAATGACAATATTATTTTAGCTTTAGTGTGGTTAAAACAGTCAAAAATCATGTTTAGCATTTTCAAAAAAGACGGGAATACTTTGCAAAAACATCAATATAAATATTTGACTATTTCTTTACCTTCCAATTGGCAATATGAATTAGAAGATTTGGATATAGAAGCATGTTTTGATCCGAATTCTCAGAGCACATTGCGAATTAGTTTTATTAAAGCTAGGCCTCCGAAAAATATAACTGAAGAAGAAAACATAGCTACTCTTACTTCTAATCAACCGTATGTCTACACTAAAAATAAGTACATTTTAACGAATAGCTCTTGCTGCAATACCCAAGAGAATAATATTGATCTAGTAGTGATTACGTGGATGCTAATTGACAATTCTGATTTAATAAAAATAGCGGCCATAATCACATATACAATTTTATCTTCGGAAAAAGATACTGCTAAGGAAAAAGGGGTAATTAATCTAATTGAAAATTCTTTAAATGAAGCTGAGTTAAAACGGTAACAATTATAGCATGTGGACACATGTCGAGCCGAATTGCATAAAATCTAACTGCTCTTTGCCCGTGAATACACATCAGCGCTAGTACCTTGATTACCGCAGAGTCCCTGAAAGGAGACTCTGCGGGGACGGATGTGGCGAAGTGAGAGTTTTCTTACAGAGTAGTGATTGGTTATTAATAACACTTATACTCTAACGATAAGGAAACATTTGTAGTTTTTACTTTGAAATATCAGGAGGGGTAAATTTCACTGCTGGTTTAGGTTTGGGAGGTGGGCCACTATAATAAGACTTTTTTAGTTCAATGGTATAATCATATAGAAATAATGTATCTAATCTATTTGATTCGGTTTTATATATTATTGAGTCAAGTATCTTTCCTAAAATGCGAATAGGTAAAGGGCTTATGTTCGGAATAAACTGAATTATTTTTCTTTCACTATTTATGTTCTTGTAATCTACCATGAGTGTAAGATTTAATGGTTACACGAATAGGGATAAGT
>CAIJNJ010000099.1 GCA_903821975.1 uncultured Bacteroidota bacterium | reverse complement strand
TTTAAGTTTTCAAGGCATAAGGAGAAAAAGAAAATCAGACTCATATTTGATATGAATTTTGAAGCCTCTATTGACGGAGTTGATGGGAAACCATCATTGGCGCTTACTGTTGGCTATATCTTCAATTTAGAAAAGACTGAACTTAATTTTGATGCTATTGCCGATAACGGCAAATTTCTATTGGATGCAGGAATGGCGAGTACGTTAGTCGGCATTGGTTACTCTACGACGAGAGGGTTGTTAATGGCAAAAACGAACGGGACATACTTTGATTCTTACCTACTTCCAGTTATAGATATAAGGAAGCTAATAGACGAGAACGTTGAAAAAACACAGTAAGAATCAGGATTACTTAAATAAAAAAAGCTGCATTTTGTAGCTTTTTTTATTGGCAACGATACGCAAACTTACATATTGCATATAGATCAGTCTGGTATATCGCATCACACAATAACATAATTCTATATATTTTATAGATTCTGATAATGAATATATCTCTCCTATACGCCCGGTCCCGCACACTGTTTGTCTGCAGCTTTATTTTCTATTATCTCATTTGCTTTATTATTTCCTGTGTGGAACTTGATAAATACACCACATTGCCGGATGGCAAATTCATGTTGCTGCTGCTTGTGGGCCAGTGCGCATGTGTGCTCATTGCTTATTATCTATCGCAGCTCACATCTTACGGCAGGCCGGAAGTGGAAATAATGTATGACGGCATAAACATAGTGTGGAAGAAGAATTTTATAATGGGCCGCAGGCCCGACCGGAAAATATTGTATTCAGATATAAGATCGTACGAGCGTATTGGCGGCACAAGGGGCGGGGGGTATATATTGATGGGCCTGGCTGATGGCTCTATGATGAAGCTATATGAGGGGTTGTTGCTTTTGGGCAGGGTACAGGGCTTTCCCCATTTTATTAATGAACTTTCTGATGCCATGGCACTTTACCGTAACCAGGGAAAACCTATTGTCCGGCAGGAAATGCCGGCGCTTGTTGTGAAATCTTTTATAGCGCCTGTAAATAATAGTGGGGTGGTGTACCATACAAAGAACACGTCAACCTTGGGCGCCATTATTGGGTTTTTCACTTTGTTCACTATCCTTATGAGTTTTGCAGTGTTAGCTATAACGGTACAGGCCCCGGATGGTCCGTACCATGAAATGGAAGAGTGGGTTATTATTTTTGGCGGGCTGGCCATAGTGCTGGCGGGCATGGTATGGCTGATGAAAAAAGCCTTTGTGCAAAATATAGAAGTAGAAGTGCTCAGTGACCGCATAAATGTAAGATATGTAAGGCACCCTTTTTTCGACCGCAACCGGGACCGAACGATATTGCTCAGCGATATTGCATCTTATAAGATAAACACCTACCAGAGCAGCATATTCACGCTGTACCTGAAAGACGGTACTAAATTCAAAGCGGCAATAGGCGTATATGATAAAACAGGAGAATTTAACATGATGACGGATGCCATTATTGCGATGATAGAAAAGAGAAACACTTCACCGGCAACGCCGCTGCCTATTGTGCGCCGCAAGACAATATATGAAGGCACATCGGGTATGGTGCTGCTTGTGTTTTTCTCCATACTGATACTGGCTGTTATCGTCGGTATCATCTTTTTCCCTGAGCAGCATGAATCGAATGATGTTTTCAGAGGGCTGGGCGGCGCAGTTATAGGTCTGGGCTTTATTGCGCATATACTGAGCCAGCGGAAGAAGTATAAAAAGGAAGGGCAGGGTAGTGGCCAATAGTTTAACCGCTAAGACGCGAAGTCGCAAAGTAGTTCCATGTCATAACGGTGCAAGTTCAGTTGGTTATGGTTTGTAATTCGACTTCGCTCATTATGACAATTGATCATGGAATATGCCCTGTGCGAGTAGAGATGCATTCCCGAAATAATCGGGCAGTGTACAAGATCTCAACCAGTCTTGGTTCGGCGTAGCTCACCATGACATCCAATGATCCGACTTATCAACTTATCAACCTTTCAACCAATCAACTTAAAAAAGTCCTTTACAAATAGCCTTGGCAATACCGGGGCCTTCGTAGATGAAGCCGGTGTATACCTGTATGAGTGATGCCCCTGCGTTTAGTTTTTCTTTGGCATCTGCAGCGGTGAATATGCCGCCGGATGCGATGATGGGGATCTTGCCGTTGCTGTTGGTGTGTATATAGCGTACCACTTCGGTGGACCGTGTGGTAAGCGGTGCGCCACTGAGTCCGCCCGCGCCTATAGCGGTTACCTCGCTTTTGGGCGTGGCAAGGTTTGCCCGGCTGATGGTGGTATTGGTAGCTACAATGCCATCGAGACTGGTAGTGGTGATGATCTCTATGATATCATCAAGCTGCTCGTTGGTAAGGTCGGGCGCTATTTTCAGCAGTATGGGCTTGCTACCGCCTTTCTGCTTATTCAGCGCCTGCAGCCTGTCCAGCAGTTGCATCAGTGGTTCTTTATCCTGTAGTGCGCGCAGGCCGGGTGTATTGGGGCTGCTCACATTTACCACGAAGTAGTCGACCTCGTTATACAATTCGAGAAAGCTCTTTTCATAATCGTCACCGGCATTTTCATTTGGGGTGTCTTTGTTCTTACCAATATTGCCGCCGATGATGATGCGCTCCCTGCGCTTGCTGAGGCGTTTTGCGGCCTCTGTGGCGCCGTCGTTATTAAAACCCATGCGGTTGATGAGTGCTTTATCGGCAGGCAGGCGGAACAGGCGTGGCTTTGGATTGCCGGGCTGTGGCCGTGGCGTTACAGTGCCAATTTCTATAAACCCGAACCCGAGACAGGCGAGCTGGTCGGTGAACTTAGCGTCCTTATCAAAGCCCGCAGCAAGCCCCACAGGATTAGGGAATTTGATGCCCCATAATGTACGCTCCAAAGCAGGCTTTTGTATCACAAACATTGCTTTAAGTATGCCGCGTATAAAAGATATGGAGTAGCCGAATTTGAGCCATTTCATCACCATATAATGCACTTTCTCTGCATCTATGGTGAAGAGTATTTTACGGATGAGTTTGTACATGCGTTAATCGTAAGTGGGCAAATATACAAGATTTGCAGTAGCAGTATGGGCTGATCGGCATATCGTGAGATCGCTTCGTGCCTCGCGATGACGTGGTTTGTGCAGTTCGTCATTGCGAGTCGCAAAATGAGCTTTGCGCGATAGCTGCGACGAAGCAATCTCATGAATTACTAAACAGGTATTGAAGGGAGATAGGATACATGAATTATCTTTTTATTTTTATGAAAACATTTTAATGCGGTTTTATGCAACGTGGCGGATATGTATACATAATGGCTTCACCCAATAAAGGGGTATTATATACAGGAGTTACTTCAAATCTTTATAAACGGGTTTATGAACACCGGCATAGCTACTATCCCAATAGCTTTACTGCAAAGTATAATTGCGTTATGCTGGTTTATTACAGGGGATTTGACAGGATAGAGGAAGCAATAGCTGAAGAAAAAAGACTGAAAGGGGGTAGCAGAAAACAAAAGGAAAAACTGATAGATGCAATGAACCCAGAATGGAATGACCTATGGGAAAGTATAAAAGACTGGTAAAATCCCCCGGCTATTACAAAATTCGTGAGATCGCTTCGTACCTCGCGATGACGGATTGTACTTAACTCGTCATTGCGAGCCGCAGAATAAGCTTTGTGCGATAGCTGCGGCGAAGCAATCTCAAGAACTACTATGAGGACCCGATCCTACAAAAATCGTGAGATCGCTTCGTACCCCGCGATGACGGCTTAGTTATCTCATTTTTAACAAAAATAACAATGATGGTAACGGTCTAAAATGTAATTTAGCGTGAATTATGCCTGCCAGAGCTTCGCTACTTCTGATGATCTTATGTGTTTTGGGTATTCCTGCTATTGCGCAAACGATAAGGGGCGATGTTATTGACATGGATACCAAGAAACCGGTAAGCGGCGTAAGCATACAGAATATATACACCTTACTGGACATTACTACCGACGAGCAGGGGGCTTTTATAATAGCGGCCAACAGCGGGCAACTGCTGGAATTTAAAAAGACCGGCTACAAAACAGCACGGGTGCGGGTGCCGCAAGGCTATATACCGCCTTACTTCAGGATACTGATAAAGAAAGGCATATCTGATATAAAGCCGGACATGTATGTGGCGCACAACAACCGGTATGACTATACCGAGGACAGCATACGCTACCACGAACTTTATAAAACCGCCCTCGACTTCCCCAAATTATCGGGTCTTGGTGTGGTGCAGTCTCCATTCTCGGCATTAAGCAAGAAGAACCGCGAGATATGGCAGTTCCAGGACGACTATACCGAGTTTGAGAAAGAGAAGTATGTAGACAAGACCTTTAACGAAGAGGTGATCACCAAGTTCACCGGCCTGAAGGGTGACAGCCTGCATTACTTTATTAGAAGGTACCGTCCCAGTTACGAACAGTTGAAGTCTATGAACGACTATGCTCTCTACAACTTCATAAAGGCCAGCGCGCAACGCTACCGCATGCCGAATACTCCGAGGAACGGGAATTAATTACCCCAAACCCTGCCTACCGGCAGGCAGGCCCTAAAGGGGCTTAGTTTGTGAATATACTTTCAGCTATTGATCCATTCTGAGCAAAGCGAAGAACAAGCCTACTTTTTAAGATAGCGCTCGTTGAGGATATTGATATGGTGGATGACGTGGCCAACTGTAGCGAAACCGAGCGCCCTTACGGATATGGTGACATCGCGGGCGGGACCTGTTATATCAAGCATAGACGGGTGCATACCTTCATACATGGTGATGGTAGCTTTGCGCAGCAGTTCCAGTTCCTGCATAATGTTTGCCTGGTTACGGTCGTCGGCATGCGCATTGCGCACAAGCAGGTCTACATCATACATGGGTAACTGCGCCTGGTCGCCGCGTGATATGCGCATGACGCGGTAATTGAAATTGCGCTCGGCATCTATGAGGTGAACAAAGACTTCCTTTATGCTCCATTTGCCGGTATCGTATCGGTACCGAAGCTGCTCTTCAGAGAGGCCATTAGCCAGTGTTTCGACAGCCTGCCAGTTTTCTTTGAGCGCTGTAATGAGGTCTTTGTCCTGCACTTTGTATACGTAGCCGTTATAAAAGCCGTAATCGGTCTTTTGTGGAGGGAGTATCTGCATAGATCTTTTTGGTAAAAATAAGTATTAGGTAGCGACAATAAAAAGCCGCCGGATACAGAGATCATGGCGGCATTATCACAAAAATAAAAACACTGTTTATGCAGAGCGCTTGAAGCTATGGCTGTCGTTAAGCCCGTTAGAGTGGCGGTTGTCTTTCCGGGTATCGGGCCTTTTTGTGTGGAAGATATTATACTGCTGTACTATGGCATCGTAGAGGGCTTCTGCATTATCGGCATTGAGCGGTTCATTAGATATACCATATACATCATCGCCTATATTAAAAAATGCAACTGCTTTATTTGGGGTCTTGATCTGGTGCCGGCCATTGACAAGGGCGTAATCATCAACTAATAACTTGATACCTTCCAGCTCAAACTTATAACCGCCTTCCTGTGCCTTTATTATTTTGAATTGATACATTGCATGGTTTTTTGCCTTGATTATTATTAGCAAAAACCGCGCAAAAATATAAAGATA
>CAIJNJ010000098.1 GCA_903821975.1 uncultured Bacteroidota bacterium | reverse complement strand
GTTATGGGCAAGCGGAAAACGCTACCTGTATCATAATGCTGCGCCCTGCCCGAGAAGGAGAACAGACAAATAAAAAGTAAACAACAAAGAGATATTTTTTTCAACAGCATACCCTGCTACAAAGATACTAAGCGCTTGCCTTAAGCAGTGTTTCGGCAATAAGCATATCTTCAGGAGTGGTGACCTTAATATTTTCCAGGGCACCATCAATAAGATGAACACGGGTACCGTATGCTTCTACCACATTGGCTTCATCGGTAAAAGAAGGATTGTATTCCTGCCTGAACGCGGGGAGGATAATATTTGTAAGAAATGTTTGCGGAGTCTGAATAATGCGAAGCTGCTCGCGGTTAATGGATTTTGAGATACCATTCTCGATAATACGGATGCTATCCATAACCGGTGTAACAGGTATAGCGCTGCCCTTTTCTAATGTTTGCTGGTAGCAGCGCAAAATAAGATCCTGCGACAGCAACGGCCTTACACCATCATGAATAAATACGACACCATCGTCATTCACTTTTTTCAAACCGTTCTGCACACTCTGGTAACGTGTTTCTCCGCCTGCAACTGTAGTTACTTCAATGGCGCCGAGGTATGATTTCAAAACTGTTTTAGCGCTGTTTAACTGATCTGTAGGTAATACAAGAATAATATGTATGCCGCGTATAGTGGCCGCAAATGCCTGAATGGCATAGCATAATAGCGGCTTGCCCAGCAACGGGAGAAATTGCTTAGGTACCGCAGAACCCATACGAAGGCCACGGCCACCGGCAACTACAACAGCATATTTTTTAAGATCACTCATACAATAAAACAGATAATATTTTCAAGCAGCGAATCGGGTAATATTCACAAAAAAACATAATTACTTTGTTATTACAAAGGTATCTATCAAGATTTATTTTTAACTGTAAACGTGATAAATAAGATATAAATAATTAATTAATAATGCGATATGAGCTAATATCGGGAAATTAGATGCAAATGATATGCCAAATTAAATAGTTGACTTTTGCTAAAACGATAGCCCTTCCTTAGAACGCTGCTCCTTTATAAAATCGGTACCGAAGGTGAGTTTTTTAGCTACGGGGGCTTTTTTATCAATCATGCGCCAGAATGGTGCGATCTTTTTTAAAGACTTGCCCGCCACATATTCTTCATAAGCGGCCTCAGCGACAATACGCAGGAAAATACCAGATGTTATGGGACAACTATATTGGGCATTGTATTCTGCGGCCAGGTCTTTACGCATCTGTTGCAGTGAAGTATGAGTACCAGCGGGTATATTCCGGATATAGGCCTCCACGATCTCCGGGGTTGCAATAAGCATGGTGGCGCCTTCGGGCACATCTGCGAATTTCTTATCAGTTACTTCCACTTTCCAGGGTATGCCATTGTGCAGTTTGTCCTGCCAGGTTTTACGTTTGTAAGCCATGGTGCAAAAATAAGCTCCGGCACGCAAATCAGGAACCCGCATTGTCGTAGACGGTTTCTCGCAGAGGCGCTATTGCCTGTACGCTGTTCTTAAGATCGCAAAAGATATTTTAGTAACACAGCCAGTTATCGGGCTATAAGGACATCAAATCAGGCATTGTGCGGTTATTCGTACCTTTGCACCCGGAATAAAGGATATATGAGCAGGAAAGGAAAGGTTTTAGTGGCAATGAGCGGTGGCATAGACAGTACCGTCAGTGCCCTTATGCTGCATGAGCAGGGTTATGAAGTAGTGGGCATTACCATGAAAACATGGGATTATGCCTCTGCGGGCGGTGGTAAGAAAGAAACAGGCTGCTGCAACCTTGATTCTTTCAATGATGCACGCATGGCTGCCGTGCAGCACGGTTTCCCGCATTATGTGCTGGATATAAGGGAAGAATTCGGGAACCACGTAGTGGATAATTTTGTAGAAGAATATATAGCAGGACGCACCCCAAACCCCTGTGTATTATGCAATACCCACATAAAATGGGCGGCGCTGCTGAAGCGAGCCAACTCACTGAACTGTGATTATATAGCTACAGGGCACTATGTAAAGGTGCGGGAAGAAAATAATCGTTTCGTACTATCTAAAGCACGTGACCTGACCAAGGACCAGAGCTATGTGCTGTGGGGACTGGGGCAGGATTGCCTTTCGCGCAGCATATACCCGCTTGGCGATCTTTTGAAAACAGAAGTGCGCCAGATAGCGCATGATATGGGCTATGAAGAACTTGCCAAGAAAGCAGAGAGCTATGAGATATGCTTTGTGCCGGACAATGACTACCGCGGCTTTTTAAAGAGAAACGTTGCAGGGCTGGAAGAAAGAGTGAATGGCGGCGATTTTGTGCTGACGGATGGTACAGTTGTGGGCAAACACAGCGGTTATCCTTTTTATACGATAGGACAGCGAAAAGGGCTGGATATTGCCTTTGGCAAGCCTATGTTTGTGACCAACATACTGCCCGAAAGCAATACGGTGGTGCTTGGCGAGGTGCATGAGCTACAGAAGAATGAGATGCAAGTGCGCGGCCTGAACATGGTTAAATATGATTCAATACCGGACGGTATGGAAGCGATAACCAAAATAAGATACAGGGACCCGGGAATGGAAAGCACACTAACCAATATACCGGGTGGCATACACGTTGATTTCAGGCATGCGGTAAGCAGCATAGCGCCCGGGCAGTCTGCCGTAATTTATGAAGGTGATGATGTTGTGGCAGGCGGGATCATTCAGAAGAGTTGATTAGTTGAAAAGTTGAATGGTTGATTCGAGGTTATTGACTATCCCGGTCCCTTATTTCGCATATTGGATAAATTACCCTCTTTTTTTATAAGTATTGTGTGCTATTTTCGATTCTTTATTTATATTTGTGAAACACAGTTTGTGATATTATGAATAAAAAGATTTTATCCGGTTTATTATTGGGCGCAATATGTATGGCTACTTTTTTTTCGTGTAAAAAGAGCACCATTAATAATACCGACCCTACGCTCAATTACTTCCCGATAAAATATGGTCATTACGTTGTGTACAATGTGGATTCGATATACTACGATAGCCACAGTTGCTCAAAGTATGAAATAAAGTCGCAAATGAAGTATGCCATCACAGATACATTCAGGGACGCTCAAAACAGGGTTTCTTATGTAATGGATGTATACAGCCGTCCATATGACGGAGGTTTCTGGAAGGCAAACAGCGTGATCCTTATCACAGAAACGCAAACCACAATAACCAACCTTCTTGATCCTACTACCATCAGCCTGCTATATACACAGGATGGCACACAGTATGTGAAAATGATGTTCCCGATATCCAACGGTTATACATGGCAGGGCAACCAAAATGCACAAGTGAATGATGCAGCTTTCGCTTACCTGAAAGGGTGGAATTATACTTACAAAAACTATCACCTCTCTTACTTTAACGGGCAGATAAACTTTGACAATACCGTTACCGTACAGGAAGACAATGAAAATGTTAACTATCCCGCTGTGGACTCCGGTGTAGCCGGCTATCGCACTTTTGCCCAGGAAGTGTATGCTTACAACGTAGGCATGATCTATAAAGAGTGGACGCACTATACCTGGAACGCAAATAATGCCGACTGCCGGGACGGATATACCGTTATCATGCAGGCTACAGACTATAACTAAATCATGTGCGTAAAGTAATTGGTGTTTGGCTGCTTATTTCATTTTTGCTTTGTGAACAGGCGACAGCAACTCAATACGCTTACCAGGTAACCTTCACCGATAAGAATAATACTCCTTATAGTCTCAGCAGCCCTCTTACTTATTTGTCGGCACGGGCTATGGCAAGGCGCACGATGCAAGGCATAGCTATAGACAGCACGGACCTACCGGTCAATCACAAATACATAGACAGTGTGCTTACCCTTACCGGTGGCAAGTTTCACGAGGCTTCCCGCTGGCTGAATATGTGTGTGATATTACTTTCCGATTCATCGCAGATACATGCTCTTAATGGTATATCATTTGTAAGCAACACAAAGATGATCGCGTTCTATACCGGTGCGCTGCACAGGGTAGGACAAATAACAGGCGGAACAACATATAGCACCGGGCGCAGTGCTCAGAAAACGACAACCAGTGATGCCACTTACTATGCCGATACATGGAACCAAACACTGATGGTGCATGGCAATGCCCTATACGACCAGGGGTATACCGGCGCAGGCAAACTGATAGCGGTACTGGATGCAGGTTTTTTAGGTACGGATACCCATCCCGGTTTTGACAGCCTGTGGACGAATGGCAGGGTGCTCGATGAGCATAACTTCACGCTTGATACCGATTACGTTTTTTCTTACGACACGCATGGCACCAGTGTATTATCTACCATGGCCGGGTATGTACCCGAAACTTTTGTAGGCTGCGCCCCACGCGCATCATACGCACTTTATGTAACCGAAGACGACAACTCTGAACAGCCCATAGAACTCGTGAATATGCTCTGTGGCGCAGAACGGGCCGATAGCCTTGGTGCGGATATCATTACATCATCACTTGGCTACAATACCTTCGACAATCCCGCCTATAATTTTACATTCGCAACAGACTTTGACGGTAAAACCACTACCGCTGCAAAGGCAGCAAATATGGCTACCAAAAAAGGTATGCTGTTTGTAGCATCGGCGGGGAATGAAGGTGGCGACACATGGAATATGATCCTGACGCCGGGAGATGCCGACAGTGCCATTACAATAGGATCGGTAGACATTACCGAAACGAATGCTTCAAACAGCGGTTATGGCCCTAATGCGGCGGGGCGTGTAAAACCCGATGTATGCGCCCTGGGGCAACCCGCATATGTTTTTACTCAAACCGACTACAACCAGGAAAACGGCACTTCTTTTGCCACTCCGCAAATAGCAGGCTGGGCAGCATGCCTGTGGCAACAAACGCCATCAGCAACACCTGCACAAATACGATTTGCGATCACAAAATGCGCCAGCCAATACACAACGCCGGGCATCCAGATAGGTTATGGTATACCCAACTTTGCATGCACCTCCCAACTGCTGAATGTGCGGGATACACCACCGCCGTTCACTCCATCTAACTGGGTGATAGCCACACCAAATCCATTCTCAGGACAGTTAACACTTGCTGTTTCTCCAAACAGCAGCGGCAATGTAAATTTCCAATTGATGGATATGGCGGGCAGAGCAGTTTTGTCCGTACAATACTATTTAGACAAGGGGTACAATACACCATTCTCCATTTCCATTCCCGAGTTGCCCGTGGGCATTTATGTGCTCAGAGCCATTTCCGCAACACAGCACCAGGTGCTGAAGCTGGAGAAAAGGCCATGATTGTTTCTCATGAAAGAAGGGATAAAAAAGTTTAACCGCTAAGGCGCTAAGACGCAAAGTCAAAATATCCGCTACTATCTATTTGGATACCAGTGATCTTGCGCGGAAGAAAAAGAAGGATGTAAATATTGCGTAGAACAATACTCCTTGCTGGCGCGATAGTACTGTTTCTGTGAAAAATGTGATGTAAAGAAGAATAAGCAGGTATATGTATAGCTGATCTGTGGCACGCAGAGCCTTTACAAAATGAGTGACAAGCACAGCAACGAACAATAATATCCCTGTGACGCCGAAACATAGCCACTCATAAAAATACTCATTGTGCGGATCTAAATTACCAACGAAATAATTATGAGCGATAGAGTAGAAAAAATAACGCTCGTGCAGCATATGCAGTAGCCGCCCGGGGCCAACGCCTGTTAACCAATACTGTCGTAGCATATCTGTATCCACACTCCATATTAGTTGCCGCACATACACGGAATTATCTGCAACATTACCATGCTTGGCGGAACCGGAGAACTGTACCAGTTCATTGATACGCTGGCCAACAAAAGGTATAAAAAAGCAGGCAGCAATGACAAAAACAAGAGAGCCCGCTATGAGCATTTTATACCTGTATAATGTTTTGCGCTGAGTATATGCATAATGAATGGCGATAATAACCAACGCAATAACCGGGGACTTGGCAAGCAAGGCTAAAAGAAAGATCAACTGCAGGTACAACAAGCCGTATTTCAATACCTTCTCCCCCGGGCTATTAGCTATGGTATACAACAGTGTAATACAAATAGAGAAAACCAAAAACATGCCCATGTATGTGGGATGCGTACCGGTAAAGGTTTCAAATATTATGCGGTAGTGCACATGGGATAATGCGTCAGTGCCTCCGCTTCCTGTAAGGTAATGGTAGATAAAGTCGGCATTGCCGGCAAGACAGGATGCAACAC
This sequence comes from uncultured Bacteroidota bacterium, assembly GCA_903821975.1. Taxonomy (GTDB): domain Bacteria; phylum Bacteroidota; class Bacteroidia; order Chitinophagales; family Chitinophagaceae; genus Nemorincola. The sequence goes on along the minus strand of CAIJNJ010000098.1, from coordinate 1,086 downwards.
AGCCGTAAACGAAATACATGATCTCGCCCATGATCAGCTCACCAAAGGATGGTGTGATGATGGCAAAAACCAGCGGCATAAAAAGCAAGGAAGCTTTGCGCTGGCATAGTAATGACAAAAAGTGTTTGTACTCGTTCGGAGTAAGCGGGATAGCGAAAAGGTATAGCAGGTAAAAACTACCGATCAGCAATGCCCATACATAATTACCTAAAGGAACGGGCTGCTTTGAAGAAAAAGTACGGAATACAAAGTAGAGACAGGTAAGCACGGCAGCGGCAGCCTGCGCTACCTGCGGCAGAAAGAAAGAGATCATCAACAATCTCGCTGCAAACTTATCTACGCCACTGAGTTTACTCATTACTTATTCTTATAAAATTCTTTCATTGCCGTGGACACGAAATCGCTGAATTCCTTTCTAAACCGTTCGTCGGAAAAGCGTAAAGCGTTCTGGCGGATAGCTGCATGATCCTTTAACGGCACTTGCTCAAATCTATTTACGGCATCAATTATATTTTGCTCTGTTTGCTCCGGGAACAAATATCCGCTCAGACCATCAACAACTGTTTCTTTGTAACCACCATAATCAAGCGCAAGTACAGGAGTACCGCAAGCCTGCGCTTCTACGCACATGATGCCAAAATCTTCCTTGGCAGCGAAGATACATGCTTTCGCCTCTCTCATATAGCGAATCAGTTCTTCATCTTCGCGGTAACCCAGCCATTCTATGTTCGTATTGTGCCGTAACATCTCAGTAAATTCCTTTGTGCCCCACCCTGCTCCTATAAGTACCAGTTTTTTATCCGGCATTTGCTGGAACGCCCTGATGACCATATCTGTTTTCTTATAAGGGACAAAACGGCCGATGCACAGGTAATAATCCTTTCGCGGCGCTTCATTTAATGTGAACTTATTTACACGCACAGGAGGATAGATAACAATCGATTGCCTGCCATAGCTGCTTTCTATACGGCGCTGTATATGGCGGGAATTTGCAATGAAATAATGGACATTCTTTGATGTAGCCACATCCCACCGGCGCAAACGGTTGACGAACCACCGATAAAAAAACGACCTTCCAAGCGAATG
>CAIJNJ010000097.1 GCA_903821975.1 uncultured Bacteroidota bacterium | reverse complement strand
TGTTGTGCGGGGAAATTTCGGTGCAACCGATAATAAAGCAGCAATTAGTATCACTGATTTATTAGGGAATGTCATTTACAGCGCGGACGTAAGTGTTAATTCCGGTTTACTTTCACAGAATATACATCTCGGTGGCCAGTATCCGCCAGGGGTATATTTCCTGCAGGTCAGTTTCAACGGACAAAAGAACAATTTTAAATTTATGCTGAAGTAACAGGTATATGCTTCACAATGATGCGAAATGCCATAACTTTAAATTTGCACCATGAACAAATACTTAGCAGCATTCTTTTTATTTATTTCGGTATCCACTGCATCTTTAGCACAGAATATTGGCGGCATAGGCGCGCAGTTATTTCTTGATACAACCGGGGGGCATTCCATGCCACAGATACAGGGCCTGGTGCCGCATACCCCGGCAGACCAATATCTGAAGGCAACTGATTATATTATTAAGGTGAACGACATTGGCTGTCTCGATAGGACACTGGCAGATGTGGTCAGCTTCATCCGCGGAGAGGCGGGTACTATTGTAAAAATAACTGTTGCGGATACCAAGGACGGCAAACGACCCCGGGACTATAATCTTGTAAGAACAACAATACCTCCGATAGCAGGCGTTGCATCTTCACCTGATCCTGCAACCGTTTTTAACACGCTTTGCGAAAATGAAGTAACCCAAATAAAAAAAGAAGGGCTCTCGGTGGTTAAAACATTTCCGTCAGACTGCGGCAACTACTTTTTTAATTTTGATGCGGAAAGTGCATTATATCACATCAGGGTAATAGTGATGACCGAGAAAAGCAATGATACTGTTACAAAAGCATTTTATCTTACTGCACGCGCCTTTGATAATGCCAATGAAACTGCTGCTACACAGATCAACGCTTATACCATAAAAGATGGCGGCAACTTTAATGTAGGCCGGCTTGATGGTGCCGTCACATTTAATAAACCTGCAGTAGGCGCTGTAAATGTGCAAATGCATGGAGAACTGAATAAATGCAGGTCTATGTACGTGGTGATATATAAGTAGCCCATCCCTGCCCCCCCAAGGGGAGGTTAGGTCGAACGAGCGCTGTTAGGATAAAATGAGTTATTTTGCAGCTAATGAAACAAACGCTTTTCCTGTTTTTTTTATTCTTTTCCTGTAGCTGTTATGGCCAAATAACTGTTGATACCAGCGGCGGGAATGTGATCGTAAAAGAGAAAACGAATACCGTTACCAAATCGCTCAGTATTTACAAGTCTTTTGTTCCACACCGTGGGAAGTGCAACCTGATGGTCTACGACCATAACAGCGGGGATTACGGAGATGAACCGGATACTTTATACCTGAGCCTTGCTACTGAACTGCCGCATGTAAAAACCATGCTCGACGCTGCGATGAAATACAAGCGGTATAATTTTTACCGCTTTGCATTCGATATTGCGCCGTATAAAGAGCTTATGAGCAAACTGGTGGATATTTACGGCAACTCAAAAGAATGGAACGACTACCTGCAAAAGGCGGGCAACCTCCAGCTTTCTACCACATTATACGATGGTAATGAGGTTTCGGAAATAGCCTATGATAAAACAGTGGCGGGGGCTATTTTAGCTAAGAGCGATTTTGTACTGGCGCTAAACGACTTTTTCAAACCATATGGTTATAAAGTTGCGGCTAATGGTTTCCCGGATGATCACAAACAGATCGTAAGCCGCTCCGAGTTAAGATCGCTTGGCAAGCCGGAATCACTGTTCATACCAATACCAAATAGTTATTTTACCCTCACAAAAATCAAATAACTTTGTGGCATGAGCTCCTACAGCATAGGTGAAGCCTTAAATCTGCTCCTCGAAAAATCGCACTGGAAACCCAAGGTGATGGAATTGCGTATGCGCGATGAGTGGGAAACTATTGTAGGTAAAACTATTGCTAAATACACTCGTTCCATAAGCCTTAACGGGAAGAACCTTGTTATATACACAGATGTAGCCGCACTTAAGCAGGAGTTGCTGCTGGGCAAAGATCAGCTGAAAGACCGCCTCAATGAATACTTCCAGGAAAGAGTTGTGGAAGAGATCATTATTAAATGAAAAGGTGCCCAAAACCAAAGGTTAAGAGCACCCAGATCACTTACACATCAGAATTATTTTTTTGTCAATACATGCTCCTGTTTTGCATTACCCTTCTTAGTATTGGTCAGCAATATTGCCACCTTGCTGAAATCAGCGGCTGTGTTCACCACTTTACGGTAACGTTCGTAATCGTTTGGTGAGAAATGTATCTGGTTATAAAACTCGGTGACAGTAATCACCAGCTTATCACCTTTTTTCTTGTCGGGTATGAGCGTATAGTCAGAATTGAAACTGATAACGGGTGTTATCTCGCGGTTCACATAATCTGCGTGCATACGGAGTACTTCCGGGTTTATCACTTTGTATCCTACAGGCAGGTTAATCGTAATGGTCCGGTTGGACGAATGCGGGTAGTCCATGTCCACAGGCAGCATGCGCTCATCTTCATTATACAACTCCTGCTGTTTGCCTATGATCTGGCCTACTTTCAATAAGTAATTTTTACCGGCCTCATCTACCATCTGGTTGGTACTTACTGTTGCTGTGATCTCCAGTGGTTTATTTGAAGTGTAGTTATCAAAGCCTTCATTCGAGATAGTGTACTTGAGTATATTCTCCGGCTTTTCTGCAATGGTCACGATCTTCTTTACAATATCCACCTGTTTATCCTTAGGCGACAGCACCAGTTGTGTTCTGAGGTGTGTGGATTGATAGCCGGTAAAGGAATAGGAAACATCTACCGTAGCATCCATATCATTTGAAAAAGAAACCGCTGCTGCGATGTTTGACTGGTTCTCGCCAGCAGATAAAGGTTTTATAGTCCTTATTTCAACAATGCCGCCGGTAGGAATGCCATTTGGCGGTATTGTGCAGAACACGCCTTTGTTGCTCAACGCCTCTTCAGGTACCATGGGATAACGGTAGTAATCACTTGTAGGAGAGAGGTATTTCTTAAAGTCGGGAAAATAGAATAGATGGTATTCCAGGTTATCCCAGTTTTCAAATTCAGGGTCCAGCATGGATTCATGGCGGTTGCCAACTATGCCCAGCTCGTTATTAATACCAGCCTGCACAAAACAAGCTGCAAAGAGCTTGATAATACCGTCCGGCGTAGCCGCACGTTTTGTAATGATGCTGTCCAGTACGTTTTTTTGTTCATCATAAGCTACATCGTATAGTGATATGGAGCGCATGGTTTGCGTAGCAAGCACTTGTTTCCTGTCGTCGTAATCAATGAAGCCATATTTAACAATGCCTGTCTTAATACCCCTTTCTATCTTTTTGAGATTTTCCAGTTCATTGCCGTTTGGTTTTACGCCCAGTTCCGTGAGATAGGCATTTACTGCCGCTCTTTCTTTGTCCGTGATCTTATAATAAGTGTCATACATTTTGCGGCCAAGGTCGTTCCAGGTATATCTCTTGCTTCTGTTGTTCTCGTTCTCAAAATTAAAGTGGTCTATACGGTACTCCATGCGCATAAGACGGAGCTCATAAAAACTATTGGGTTCAGAACGCAGTTTAGGGATATCATTCAGGGTGATATCCATGTGCCTCCTGTTTTTTATCAATGTATCTTTTACATCAGGGAATCCATTGTAGCCTTTCTCCTGGAAGACCCATTCTTTTGGATAAGACATGGAGAAATGCGTCTTCATTACCGGGATCGGGAACTGGAATATTTGACTTCCGAAAAGCGGAGCGCTCACGATCTCTTTTGTAAGAAATTCTATCTCCGCATTTTTCTCTACACCTTCCATTGCTATGATGACAGACCAGTAGCCATACGCATTCCTGGTTACCAGTATCATGTCCTGTGCGATCTCGCGCACTGTTCCGTTTGGCAATATGGTACGTGCCTTTATAGAAGGAACCCTTGTGCCTGGGAATACAGGAAGGTCGTAAGTATTGAAATTCTCTATCCCACGGTCGTCAAGCACTTTAATGATACGGTGTTCCGTGATGAACATATTGGTGCTCTTGCCTTCATAGCGATAGTCAAGCGATATGTCATTGAGCAATACTATTGCGGGCTCATTGGCATATTCAGGTGGTACAGGGTGCACCACCGGCTTGTCTGCCCATTCAGGGTAAGTAACCGAGTTATGAAATGGTTTTTGCGCGGATACCGAAAATGCCGCCGCGGTAAAAAGAGAAAAAAATATGCTAAGTTTTTTCATTGTCATTATTTGTTGGCAGTGAGCACTACAGATTCTTTATAAACATGATTCAGATCGTCGATTACCTTATTGTTCTGAGCAAATTGTTTTTCACTTAAAGAAAGTGATTGCAACTCATACTCCTTGGTAAGTACTATTTTTTTCTTGTCTGCTTTGTATGATATCTTGTAGTTCCATACACCATCAAGGCCGCCATGGGCCTCTGCCGGCAGGTGCGTTACTTTATATCCTTCAGGTATATCCAGCACCACTATTTCCTTTGTTTTTTCTTTGTTAGGATATAGATAACCCACTTTACGTTCGCTGTCATTCATGCGCTGGTCACCAAATTTGCGGTCCAGGTTCATATTCACATAGTATTCTTTCCCTACCTTCTGTGCATAATCTTCTATTCTGAAGTCTGCGGTAAGAACTGCATTTTTATTGCCTGTTTCATCAGCGTTCACATCGTACTTTGCCAGTTTGTATTTATCAGAGCCACGCAATAACAAGCCCCTGATGGCTTTGTCCCTGTCTTTTTCCTTGAGGTAATTCATTACCCGGGCTATATACCATGCGGGGTAGCCGGTATTGTATTGTTTTACGTTACCTTCCAGGTGCGTATAAGAAAGGTGCATGAAGGTGCTGTCTGTAACCACACTTTTATCTGCAGGCGCCACCGGTATCTTTACGATCTTATAGTTGTTTGCGTCTATAGCTATGAGTGCTTCCTTGCCCTGTATATCATACCTGTTCTCACCAAATGGCTGTATGTTATCTGTTCCATCCAGGAATACCCAGTCATCATCAAGTTTCACAGCGCAGATCATATGGTTGGTGCACCATGCATTAGGCATCTCCTCAAAAGTGTATGGGATATCGGTAGTGCCTATAACCGCAAAATATGCCTTCAGGCCCGCTTCACGGCACATTGCCATACTCATGCTGGCCATATCCTTACAGTCTCCGTATTTACGCTTATATACAGTGTCTGCCGGGCGGGGAATAAACCCTTGCTGACCTTTTTCAAAACCGATATAATGTATGTTTTTCTGCACCCAGTTATAGATATGCGCTGCTTTTTCGCGGTCTGTTTTGTCATTTTTTGTAAGCTCTTTAACTATCCGCTTCAGTGAAGTATCCTGTTTAATGTTCATGTCTTTTACATGCGCATATTCGTATTTATAAAGTGCATCGGGGTTTTTAAGTATCACCGAATCTTTCTTAGAACCTGTAAACCTGAATGAGGCAATGTATGGAATGATATGCGGCCTGTAATACAGTTGTGGTATGTCATTGTAATTCTTAAAAGCGGGCAAGTCATTTACTATAAATTTATGTATAATTTTCCCGTCTCTTTCTTCTTCTATTAGCTTCATTTTTATGTGGTCATCGTTCTTGATGGCGAATTTTATATTCACATATGCTGGGGCTTCTACTTCAAATACAGTATTGACAATCGGTAGGTAAGATTGGAATTCAAACATCGGCAGCAGTGTTATATCCTCATTCTCGAGCGTATACTTCGTTCTTGTCACAGAATTTTTTGCCAGCCTTGTATAGTATGCTTCAATGAAGCGTATATCATCATAAAAGTAGCCGGTAATCTGGCCGCCTTCACCAAATCCACAATTGTTTTCCCTTTTGTATCCCCCATTTTTATCAGGGTTCATCGACTCACCTGATGCGTCAACCACCTGGTTAAAGTCATCCGTCCAGAAATAATCTTTGTTATCAGCAGGCAGGGAGAGATCACTTATCATCAGCTTCTCCATTGAAGCATATTTATTTGCCTTCAGTTCGCCATCTTCCTGGGTTATTACAAGGCGTTCGGTACAAGTGGTGTACACGGCACGCTCGTTTTTATATTTTGCGGCTATACTATCATACTTTTCCCGCTCTGCGGTTTTCTGGGCATCTGCAGCACCGGTCATCAACATTGCGGCTACCACCAGCAATAGTTTATTCAACCTTGGAACAGGTTTGATCAGTTTCGTCATTTTCATCCGGTATTAAATTCTTAAAAAATAGTCTGTAAAAGGGGTATAAATATAATAAAAAATATTGCAGCAGACAACTTTAATTAATTGTTTTGCCGCCACAAAAAATGATAAAAAACAAAGGCCGGTAAAGGAGTTATCCCATACCGGCCTATATAATCTAAAATAGTTACTATCCTACAGCCAGGCGTTGAAAAGAAACAACGGTAAGGCCTTTGTTTACAGAACCGAGGTAATCGGCAACAGTTTTAGTGTTGTCTTTTACAAAAGCCTGTGGAAGCAGGGTATTATCTTTAAAGAACTTGTTCAGTTTGCCTGCGGCGATCTTCTCAGCCATATCGGCCGGTTTGCCTTCAGCCATGATCTGTTCTACAGCGATTGCTTTTTCACGGGCTATCGTTTCAGCAGATACGCTGTCAGCGTCCACAGCCATTGGGTTCATCGCAGCTATCTGCATAGCCACGTCCTTGCCAGCAGCCACGATGCCATCAGTAGATGCCTGGTTCATGCCTACAAGTACACCTATGCGGTAGCCGGAGTGGATGTAAGGAACTACTGCAGCGGCCTGCACCTGCTCAAAACGGCTGATATCTATCTTTTCGCCTATTTTGGCTACCATTTCCATCAGTTTTTCGCCTACGGTAGCATTGCCCATTGCAGCGGCCTTAAGGTCGTCTATAGTAGATGCTTTGGTTGCGATAGCGATATCGGCAACCTGGTTTGCGAAATCAATGAATTCCTGGTTCTTGGCTACGAAGTCTGTTTCAGAGCTGAGGCATATAGCTATACCATAAGTATTGTCGGCAGTAGCCTTTGCAATTACTACACCTTCTTTTGCTTCACGGTCGCTACGGTTTGCAGCAACTTTCTGGCCTTTTTTACGCAGGTAGTCGATTGCATTCTCGAAATCTCCGTTGCTTTCTACAAGGGCTTTACGGCAATCCATCATTCCGGCTCCCGTTTGCTGGCGCAGCTTATTTACTTCTGCTGCGGATATTGTTACTGTACTCATTATTATTTTCCTTTATTTGGTTTTAAATAAGATTGCAAAATTCGCTCTTTATTATTAAAGCCCCAAATGCGGGGCTTTAACTTAATTATAATTATTCTTTAATTTTTTAATTACCCTGGTCAAAGCATGCACGAAAGCTAAATGATTAGAACTTTAAGCGCTCCCCTTTAGGGGCCGGGGGTATTACCTCTTTGCAGGGCTTGGGCGGCCTGCGCCACCACCTGGTCCGCGGCTGCCACCACGGCCACCGCCTGTACCGCCACCCGGTCCTCTGCCGGGTCCACCGGTCCTGCCTGCGCCACCGCCGGCACCTGCACCAGCGCTTTTGCTGCGACCACGGCCACGACCACGGCCGCCTTCACTGTCTTCTTCAGTGATCTCTAATCCACGGCCCCTGTTATCTGTGTTATCTTCTACGCTTTCTTCTTCATTTTCCTTTACCTGTGCACGCTCCTGCAGGCCTTCGAGTATAGCAGCAGTAAGGTACTGTGTGATAATAGCTATTGATTTTGTAGCATCATCATTTGCAGGTATCGGGAAGTCAACCTTAGTAGGATCGCTGTTCGTATCCACCATAGCAAAAGTAGTAATGCCAAGGCGTTTTGCTTCTGCAAGCGCAATGTGCTCATGGCTGATATCTACCATGAAAAGCGCAGCAGGTGTACGGCCCATCTGGGAAATACCGCCCAATACTTTTTCCATTTTTTCCTTGCTGCGGGTAAGGGTCAGGCGCTCTTTTTTGGTAACGCTGTCCATTGTGCCGTCCTGCAACATTTTTTCAATGCTCAACATCTTCTTCACGCTCTTGCGGATCGTGCTGAAGTTAGTAAGCATACCACCGAGCCAACGCTCTGTAACGAAAGGCATGTTTGCTCTTGCAGCTGCTTCAGCCACTATTTCCTTAGCCTGTTTTTTAGTAGCTACGAACATGATCTTCTTACCGCTTTTCGCAATAGATTTCAATGCATTCGCTGCTTCATCAAGACCTTCAATGGTCCTGTTCAGGTCTATGATATGGATCCCGTTCTTTTCTGCGAAGATGTAAGGGAGCATTTTAGGGTTCCATTTCTTCTTCAGGTGGCCGAAGTGTACGCCAGCTTCCAATAGCTGCTGGTGTAATGTTTTATTATCTTCCATTTGAATAATTTCGTTTGTTTAAAAAATAATTGTGCAAAAATGCGATTAACGTTTAGAGAACTGGAAGCTACGGCGTGCCTTGGCTTTACCGAATTTCTTACGTTCTACCATGCGGCTGTCACGGGTCAGCAGGCCTTCCTTTTTCAAGGTCGGACGATATTCCGCGTTCACATCGCATAATACGCGGGCTATAGCCATTTTCACGGCTTCAGCCTGGCCTTTAGGGCCACCGCCCTGCACATTCACGATAATGTCAAAAGATGTTTGAGCATCTATTGTTTTCAATGGCAGTTCTACCTGGTTCTGCAAATAAATGACCGGGAAATATGCTTTGTATTCCTTTTCATTTACGGTGATGTTACCGGTGCCTTTGTTAAGGTACACACGGGCTACAGCTTCCTTTCGGCGGCCTACAGCGTTTTTTTGTTTTTCCATTTTATTAATGGTTTATTTTTTTAAATGTTGTTTATCTTATTCTTATTTCCGCAATCTCATTCACCAGTGTGATTGAGCCACAGATGTTCTTATTTTAACTCCTTTGGTTGCTGTGCTTTATGCGGATGCTCAGCGCCTTCGTAAACGAACAGCTTCTTGTACATCGCACGTCCAAGGCGGTTTTTAGGAAGCATTCCTTTTACAGCGCGCTCTATCATCAGGTTAGGGCGGCGTGATTGCATTTCCTTTGCCATTTCGATTTTCTGTCCACCCGGATACATAGAATAAGTCTGGTATTCCTTATCTTCCATTTTGTTGCCGGTGAGCACTACTTTACTCGAATTGATCACGATCACATAGTCGCCGCAATCAAAGTGTGGTGTAAAATAAGCCTTGTTCTTGCCGCGCAGAACTGCTGCGATCTTAGAACTCATACGGCCAAGCGTCTGGTTGGTAGCGTCTACAATATGCCATTCGCGGGTTACGATCTTTTCGTTGGCAGACTGTGTTTTAAAACTTAAGTGTCTCATTATCTTTTTAATTTTAGTCAAAGCCTCTGTTTTGGCAGAGCGTTATTAAAGCAATTGTTGTTTCTGATAGGTTTTTTATTGGGAGTGCAAAAGTAAAGCGGCACAATGAAAGCACCAAAAAATTTATTAAGATTTTTTATGACAACGCCATAACTAATTGATTATCAATAAAAATATAAACAAAATTTTTCAGAGAAAATAGAAAACGACGCTTTTTAATAATCGAGATAACTCCTTCAAGGGCAGATTGGCACAGTTTTTTTGCTGCAAAAAATATAGTTTACAAGCAGGTTCTTTGAAAAAAGTGTAGCAACACCGTTTCGATATTAACAATCACAGCAATTATAATTAATTGATAATAAGGTAAATAGATTAATAATTAACACATCAGGCCACCCCAGATTAAAAAATTGTTAAGAAAATTTCACAGAAAAGTTTGTTAATTCAGATTGTTATGATAATTTCACCCTTAGATTCACCCCTTTGGGGTTATATTTCAAAGAAAAGAAGCAATATATTGTTAATTTTTTTTAGCGCAATTTAAAAATAATGAGTATGAAAAGAATTCTGGTACTATTTGCATTATTACTTACTGTCGGAGTAAGAGCTTCTGCTCAATCACATGTTGTTACCGGGAAGATTCAGGATGAGAACGGCCAGGGATATCCCGGTGCCGGCATTAGTATTAAAGGAACTCAGTTAGGAACTGTTTCCGATCTTAACGGTGATTTCTCTCTTGATATGCCCGATGGTAAAAAGGAGTTGGTAATACAGGCTGTAGGCTATGCTACACAAACTGTGACAGACCAGGGCCAGCCCCTTATCGTAAAACTACAGCCAACTTCCAAACAACTTGAAGGTGCTGTTGTAACAGCGCTGGGTATCAAAAGAGAAAAAAGGGAGTTAGGTTATAGCTCAACTACAGTCGATGCCGAAGATCTGACCGCAGGGCAAAACACCAGCGCATTATCCGGCCTCGCCGGTAAAGTTGCCGGTGCAAATATCACCAGCACTACCGGCGGACCTGGTGGTGATACACGTGTGATCTTAAGAGGTGAAAAATCAATATCTAAAGATAATAACGCACTCATCGTTATCGATGGTGTGATCATGAATAACTACGACCGTACATCAGATGCATCTAATCTTGCACAAATTGATTTCGGTAACAGCGCCAATGACCTCGATCCGGAGGAAATAGAGTCGGTGACAGTGCTCGAAGGACCGGCCGCTGCTGCCCTCTACGGATCGGCAGGTGCAAACGGAGCTATAATGATTACTACCAAGGCCGGTAAGCATACCGGTACCGGAAAGTATAATAAAATGGATGTAACTTACAAAGCTACTTATACACAATCTGACCCATTGAAGTTGCCAGAATACCAGACACAGTTTGGACAAGGCGCACCAGGTGTTCCTGATGACCGTCCGGATAACTTCAGCTGGGGTCCTAAATTCACAGGCCAGCTTGCTCCATGGGGCCAGATCATTGACGGAAAAGAGCAGGTAAAACCTTATTCTTCCCTTGGCGCATATCCTGAAAAGCAATTTTTTCAGCGTGGTAAGGCTTTGTCGAATTTTGTATCTATCTCCGGTGGAACTGAAAGGTCAACCTATTTCCTTTCTTTAAATTCCATGAATAGCAGCGGAATTATTCCTAATACAGGGAACAACAGGTATAGTATCCGTTTTAATGGACATACCGATCTCGGGAACAATTTCTACTCTGAGATAAATGTAGATTACACCAATTCAAATGCCAGGGCTGCCGCACAAGGTCAGTCAACAGGCGGTATCATGCAGAGTCTCATCCAGGTACCGGTAGACATTCCGATCTCTCCTTTGAAGAACCTGAGTAACAAGTATAATTCAATGGATTATATAGATACTGCCGGTGTGCACAGGTTTGGCTATTTTGGAGATTTCGCAGCAAATCCGTACTGGATGGCGCAGAACTACATCAACCAGAATAAGACTGACAAAATACTCGGTGATATTAAGGTTGGGTATAAGAAAGGTGACTTTAATGTATACGACCGTGTAGGCATTGATGCAACAAATGATCGCTCTTATTATGAGACTCCGTATATCAGTACTGTTGCAGAAGATCAATCTACAAGCACTTACTATAATCAATATGGTTACACTAATAATGGCGGTTACCAGCAAACGTTGTATAGCGGCTTAAGGTTCTATAACGACCTTATCGGGACTTATGCCCACGCGCTCAGCGACAACTTCGGTATCAATGTGCTGTTAGGTGAGAACACAACACTCAGGGACGATAACACGACCACCGTCACAATTAGTCCCAAGACAGGCGGCCTTGTGATCCCCGGTTTTTATAACTTTACAAATAATGCAGGCCCGCTCACAGCAACAAATTATCTTTTGCAGTCCCGCACACAAGGTGTGTACGCGAGCGTTAAGCTCAACTACCAGAAAGAACTATTCCTGGAGCTGACAGGCCGTAACGACTGGTCAAGCACACTTGACTGGAGTAAGGCAAGTTACTTCTACCCGAGTGCCAATGCTTCCTGGGTATTTACAGAGAGGTTGAAAGGCACCAGTTTCAAAGATAAGATACTGGACTATGGTAAGGTGCGCGTAGGTACTGCAGGCGTGAGCGCTGATGCGATCGCTTACGCAAATAATAAAGCGCTTTTCTACCAGAACCCGATTAACAGTGCGTTCGGAACGATCAACACGCCTTTCAACAGTGTTCCCGCTTACCAGGTTGGTACCGGTTTTGGTCTGCAGACACTTGCTCCTGAGCTTACCAGGGAATTTGAAGTTGGTACAGACCTCTCTTTCTTCAAAGATCGTCTGAGCCTTTCGTTTACCTATTACAACGATCTTACCCACTCTTTGATCACAGCGGTTCCGTTGCCTCCGAGTTCGGGCTACTTCTCTAACACGGTTAACGTAGGTGATATCAGCAACAAAGGTGAAGAGTTAAGCATACGTGGTACTCCGATCTCTACTAAATGGGGATTGAAATGGGACCTTTTCGGAACTTATACGCACAATGTGAGTGAAGTTGTGAGCCTTGCCGGCGGTGTTCAGCAGATAACTGTTGGCGGCTTCAACGGCATGGCCATAGTTGATGCGGTAGGCCATCCTTATGGTGCTTTCTATTCCAGTGATATCAGTTATGAACAGGATCCTTCTACCCACCAGTGGCATGCAATAGTAGATGCTAACTCAGGTTTGCCAGTGCCTACGTCCAAGCCGGTGTTAAGGGGTACTTTCCAGCCTAAGTTCCAGGCTTCATGGGGTACCGAGCTGACCTACAAAGGACTGAAGCTTCACGTCCTGTTCACCACAAAACAAGGCGGTTTGTTTTACAGCCAGAACAAGTCACTTATGGATTTTGTTGGAAGCGCTACAGAAACTACCAACAACAACCGCAACCCAACGGTTTGGACCAATTCTGTTAATAACATAGCTCCTGCCGGTGCAGCGCCAATATATGTAACCAACACTACCAAATATATACCCTACAACTACTGGGTAACCCAGGTAGGCCAAAACAACCTTGGTGCGCAAAACCTTGTAAATGCATCTTACATCAGGCTGCAGGAAGCTTCTTTGAGTTATAAGATTCCCCAGAAGTACTACAGCAGATCTCCGTTCGGCGGTCTTGAAGCCGGTATATTTGGCAACAATCTGCTGCTGTGGACAGCTAAGAGCAACAAATATGACGATCCTGAAGAAGGTTCTGCCGGCGCAACCCAAAATGGCCAGGGCTTTAACTTCAGCGCAACACCGTCTTTGAGAAACTATGGTGCATTCATAAAAGTTACTTTCTAAACCGGGTAAAAAATTATTATTATGTCTATAAATAAGAAAATCGTAATATTAGCAGTAATAGGCTTCGCGTTTGGGGTTTCTTCCTGCAAGAAATACCTCAATGTAAATTCGAACCCCAACGGTGTACAAGTACCTACCGTAAAAACACTGCTGCCTGCTGCACAGCTTTACGTTGGTACTGCCCAGGGAGTTGACCTGGAAATCGCCGGTTCGTTCTTCGCACAGTACTGGACGCAAAGCCCCGGAGCAAGCCAATACCATAACCTGGACCAATACGCGCCCGGACAGGATGCATTTATTTATGCATGGAATAACCTGTACTCAGCTAATGAGAATTTTTTCCAGCTATACAAGCTGGCCGATTCGCAGAAGGCAGCTCCTTATATGGCAATATCGTTGCTCATGCAGGCATACACATTCCAATTGATCACCGATGGTTGGGGCGATGTTCCTTTTACCCAGGCGCTCAAAGGTCAGTATGCGGATGGGCATATAGTAAATCCTAAGTATGATTCACAGGCAACTGTATATAGAGGCATACTCGCTTATATTGATACTGCCAATGTGCTGCTTGCAAAAGGTGGAATAGCGCCCGGAGCCGATGACCTTATTTATGGCGGTGACATGACCAAATGGCAGGAATTTTCCAACACCCTTGCGTTGCGCATATATATGCGTATGAGCGAGGTGAACCCTACAATGGCAGCTGCCGGTATTGCGGCGTTGTATGCGAACCCAACAACAGCTACGTTTATTGGGTCTACAGCGGGTGATGATGCGGTTATTAAGTATGGTTACAGCTCGGCTAATAATAACCCGCTTTTTGCGGAAGAAGTTGGCCTGCAGCAATACCAGAATTTTGTTGCCAGCAACTCTTGTCTTGATACCCTGGAGTCAAATAGTGATCCAAGGCTTTATTTATTCTATGAAACGGTTTCAGGTTCAAGCTCTTTCGCCGGACTTCCGCAGGGGCTCTATAATGGTATACCTTACACTGGCTATTCATTCCCAACAGTATATGTAGCGGGTGATGCGCAAAACCTTGACAAGACTACATCTTTTAACTCCGGTAACGCGCCTGTTAACTTCATAACCAGCTATGAAAGTTTGTTCCTGCAGGCTGAAGCTGCCGCAAGGGGATGGAGCGGTCTAGCTGCCGGTATGGACGATACCTTGTTTTATCAGGGCATACAAGCCAGTTTTAACTATTATTCAGCCCAGTTGAATGATGTTTATGGCACTCCGATCACTACCAGCATTTATAACGATTATATTACAGGTGCTTTAGGAGCCGGACCCGGTGCATGGACGTTTTATCCGGCAACCGGCACCGTGGCGCAGAAGGTCCAGGCAATCATCGTGCAGAAATGGTTTGCAATGTGTGGTAACCAGGGTTTTGAAGCATGGTGTGAGTGGCGCCGTACCGGTTATCCAAACTGGTTTACTTATTCTGTGAGCAGCATTGTAGGTAATACATTCCCCAAGAGACTTACTTATCCAAGCAATGAAAGCACTGTAAACTCATCGTTCCCTGGCTTAAGGGCATTGACCGACAAAGTATGGTGGGATTCAGATCCAGGTGACCACTAATATCAGGTAATTTTATTAATGAAATTTAAATCTCTTTAAAATGAAAAAAATAATAATATTGTCTCTTCTGATGGCCGTTGGCTTTAGTTCCTGCAAAAAGGATTATGGTGACCCTTCGATAACCGTAACGGTGTCATACCCTACCATAACTTTGACCGGAGCTCAATATTACAGTATACCTGTAAATGGGAGTTTACCAACTATTGCAGCAACTGCGTATGACTCGTTTTACCATGAGTCCTGCTCTGTATTATTAGACCTTTCTACGCTGGATGCTACTACAGCAGGTCTGTATGCTGTTACCGCCTCTGCCAAAAATAAGTATGGCTTTATAGGATATAAAACAGTGTATGTTGGTGTAACCAATGAACCAGCGTCATTGGATATTTCCGGTGCTTATATCAGGCTGGCTACAGCAGGCCGTGTTGCCAATGTCTCTAAGCTGGCAACAGGCATGTTTATGACCGACAATGTGGGTGGCGTTGACATCACTAATCCGGCTACCGGTGCCGTGGTTAGCGCGGTATTTGTAGTTACGAGCGATACTACACTGGACTTTGGTTCACAGCTTACAAGCGCTGGCACATTAACAGCTTCTTCTGAGACGCTTATGCTTGTTGGCGGCGGCGGATCTGGCACAACACTTAACTATGCCATTGCCCTCTCGGGATTTGGCACACAGGTACGTACTTTTGTAAAGCAATAACCGGCTCCATTTAACACAATTATTTTGCTCCCCGCGACCATTTGCGGGGAGTTTTTTATAAGCAGGTTTTTGCTTTTAAAGCACACGGATGCCTGCGTTTTTATTCTTACATGGAAGGAGAAGTGAATCTATCGGGGTACCTGGCGGTTATTCTTCCGTAACAATTTGTCTGTAAATCCCTTTTTTAACAAATTATCCATTGCGCAGCTATTATATTTGCGCACTAATAGTTGCTTATGCGAAAGATCCTTGCCATACTGGCAATATTAATGGTACCATCTTCACTGTTGCTTGCACAGGACGATAAGATGAACAGCAATGCCACACCTCCGCCTATCGTTAAGCCATCAAGGGATTTCCTGATGCTGCAATTCAATTACCTCAACTGGATAAAAAAGCCCGATAGTGTAAAGACAAAACCATTTGGTTATAACTTTAGCGGCTATCTCTGCTATGACTTCCCAATAAAAAAATCAAAACTCAGTTTCGCTGCCGGTTTAGGTGTCAGCGTATCGGTCGTTTACCTGGATCTGCAACAGATAGCAAATACAGATACGGCTGCAGCATATGCCTCGCAGGCGCGTTTTGTGCCTGACTCTCCGGTTAGTTTTAAAAGATACAAATTCGTTACCACATACATACAGGCTCCTTTTGAGTTGCGGTACTTCAGCAATACACTTAACAGGAACAAAGGTTTTAAAGCGGCTGTTGGCCTGCAGGTAGGTACTTTACTGGGTGCGCATACCAAGGCCTTGACCTCTGTTGATGGTACCAATGTGAAATATAAGGACGACACTAAGCGGTATATAAGCCCGTGGAATTTTGCTGCAACCGCAAGGGTGGGATGGGGCAATTTCTCCATTTTTGCCTCTTATAATCTCACAACAGTATTTAAGGAGAACGAGGGCCCGCCGATCACGCCTGCATCCATCGGCATTTGCCTGACCGGTTTATAATATTCATTCAAATCCTGCACCTGGTGCGGGATTTTTAATAAAATGGCATCTTGCCATTGATTTCCGCACCCGTGTTTGCGATCAAAAGGGCGCATAATGCAACGCTTGCTTATTCCTTTGCGTGAACCTTTCAATGATGTAAATTCAGCGCATGATATGACCAAAGAAAAGAGTGCCTCGACAGACACTCTTTGTGGAAATCTAAATTCCGGCATTCCCGCTCCGTTAAATTTCCATCAAACACACACACTAAGGGGAATGCAAAATATAATATTCAAAAACCATACCGTAAAACGGACAGTAATAGTGAATTAACAATTCATAACAAGAGGGATTCTTAGAAACGCCATCTGAGGCCAATGGTCTCAGGGAAATACAAAAGGTGGAATTTGGAATTCTCCTCGGCATAGCTGGTACTCTTGGTAGCAACACCTGCATAGCGAGCTGCAATTTCTACGTTAACACCCAGGCGGGGTATGATGTAGTAGGTATAACCCATTTGCAGGCCATAGCTTAGCCCTACACCCATGCCGTAGTCATACCTGGATACATAAGTCTTACCGGAATCAACTGCCGTGTTATAATGACTATATCCCAGCGAACCATCACTGATAGTTGTCACCAGCCCAAACATGACACCAAAATAGAGATTGGACCTGTTGAACGTATGGAAAGCAGTATAAAATGGTATGTTGTAATTGAGCTCAAATGATTCGGTAATGGCGTGGTCAGCTATCTGGTAGGTAATGTTTTGTGAGGGCATTGTCTGGCCATAGGTGCCGGTTGGCGTCCATTCGCCAAATGTCTGCCACTTCCGGTCTGCCACATCAAAGGTCAGGAGCCAATGCTCGTTGAAATAACGCGTAATACGGGCAGAAAAATCATGTACTATGTTTGTTCTTGTTCCCTGGTAGCCGATAGCAGGACCTAACGGCCTTGTAATAACACTAAGGCCGCCATTAACACCAACTTCCCAGTCATACTCCGGCGGCATGTTTTGTGCAAACAAACTGCCTGCGCAAGCCATCAAAGTAACAACAGTGAGTAATAATGCCTTCATACTATGAGCAAATTTTAGAAATAAGAATCAAATCTAAGTAATTTATCCGAAACCCCAAACCCGGAGCAAGGTAAGAGTTACAGAGCTTTTATACAATTACTACCCTAAATGTTATATTTTCTGATATTTATCAAAAATTCTCGTCATCCTCATCGCCATCTCCGGGACTCATATTAAGCATGCTACCCAGCATGTCTCCAAAAGCATACCCGCCTTTTTCCACTCCTTTTTTACTGATCATTGAAAATTCCGAGAGCCCGTGCAGTAAAAACTCCATTAGTAATCCGGCCTGCGCCTCATCGGCCGTAGGATAATATTGTTTTACCGCGGCATAAAGGCCATCTACTTTGTATAAATGGGCCAGGTATCCGGCTGCCTGCTCGTCCTGCAGTATAACAAGGTCGTTGCCCTTGCCAAACCAGTCTACAATGGGTTGGTATGGACTTGGTTTTGACTTTGCTTTTTGCGGGTCCCTTCCTTTTTTAAAAGATTGCGGATCTGGGAAATATTGTGTGAACAATGTACGTATGGCCAGGCCCAGCAGGCGGTAGGCTACATTTAGCGGCCCTTCCTGCTCTCCTTCATACACCAGCTCTATCTTCCCTGTTATGGACGGCACCACGCCTATAAAGTCGGCTATGCGTACCATGGTGTGTTTTTCACCGCTCTGCAATGCTCTTAATTCTGCGGTGCTCACTAAGTTCTCGTAAGCAGATATGGTGAGCCTTGCAGAAACGCCGCTTTTCTGGTCTACAAATTCGCTTTTGCGGGCTTCCATGGCCAGTTGTTCTATAAGCAGTTTGCATATTTCCGGCACCTCTACCTTTTGCACTTGCTCAGGCAGTATATCTGCTTCCTGTGCAGTAATTGCCTTCGATATTTCCACTGTTTTAGGGTAGTGTGTAATGATCTGGCTCTCTATACGGTCCTTGAGCGGTGTTACAATGCTGCCGCGGTTGGTATAATCTTCCGGGTTTGCCGTAAAGATAAAAAGGATATCCAGCGGAAGACGTAGTTTAAAGCCGCGTATCTGTATATCTCCCTCCTGCAGTATGTTGAACAAAGAAACCTGTATGCGTGCCTGCAGGTCGGGCAGCTCGTTGATCACAAAAATGCCCCTGTGCGAGCGGGGTATAATGCCATAATGCAGTGCCTGCTCGTCAGCAAAACTAAGCCGCATATTTGCAGCCTTTATGGGATCTATGTCACCTATAAGATCAGCGACCGATACATCAGGCGTTGCCAGTTTTTCGCCATAGCGCTGGCTTCGGTGAAGCCATGATATAGGCGTATCGTCTCCTTTTTCTTCCAGCATTTTGCGTGCATAAAGAGACACCGGCGCGAAAGGATCATCATTTATTTCACTGCCTGCGATAACAGGTATCCATTCATCCAGCAGGTTGATCATCTCCCGCGCCATACGTGTTTTCGCCTGCCCGCGCAGCCCCAGGAACAGTATGTTGTGACGTGACAATAAAGCGCGCTCCACATCCGGTATTACGCTATGTTCGTATCCCAGTACAGTATTAAACGGGCTTTCTTTTTTCCCCAGGAATGTCTTAAGATTGTCCCTTACTTCGTCTTTTATATTCTTTGGCACATACCCTGATTTCTTCAGGTATCCAAGTGTGTTTATTTCCGGTTGTTTCATAATTCTGTATACGCTGCTACTGTTATTTAATCTTCATTTTCCTTCCAATACTAATCGGGATCTCTTGAAAAAGGTAAGAACATTTTCAAATTATCACACTTTCAAATTTTCGAAATGATTTCAGGAATTACTGGTCATATTGTTAAAAGCATTTTCAAATTGTCACACTTTCAAATTTTCAAATTAATTATTGTCATTCCCCCTGTCTTCGTTCATTTTTTTTTCTTTTTCTTCTCTTTTTTGCTCCGGTGTTTTTTGACGCTCCGGCAAAGATTCTTCGCTGGCGCTGCCGGAAAGGCCCTTATCAAGTATGTTGTCCAGGGCCTCTATTTTTTTCTCAGGGATATCTGCTTGTTTAAGCACTACATCATACCCGGCTCCGTTTTCATTGTTCGTCCAGGTGCCCGTATAGGCCCTGTTTTTAAGCACTAATTCCAGTGTGCCTACCGGCGGATCATCTTCCATTGTCCACTTGCCGGTGGCGGCAAGGGCTATATCGAGCTTCACAAAATCTTTTTGATCACCGAATTTATAGAGCCCGTCGTACATGGATATTTTCCCTGTACGCAGGTCCTTCATATACCGCACATAAAGTTCCACCGGTATTTCATCATCAAATTTTCCCTCGTAGTATTTCCTGTCTACCACTTCCTTACGGTTCTTTGCATTTTCTTCATCATTGGCACTTAAAGAACCCTTCTTTTTCTCGCCATCCTCATCTAAGCTATCCGCATTCGCGGTTTTTGCAGAATCTGGTTTTGCGGTATCCGTTATCGGGTGAGTTGCGAGCCATTCGAAATACTTGTTTTCCTGGTCCTCTTTTGCAAGGAACTGGTCTATGGACGAAGCTTCTAAAATGTTGATCACCTGGCCGCCGTAATAATTCCCGCTTATCTTTTGTATCTCTGTTATAGTGATGCAAAAGGTATGTCTGCCCAGCAGGTCCCTGATAAACAGGAAACCTTTGAATCGCTCAGGCGCTATACGGTCATAACCGGCTAGGTTTTGGGTGAGATTTTGTTTCTGAAGCTCGTAGCGTTGTATCACTATACTGTTCCAGTGCACACCGGAGTCTTCACCCTTGGTAAGTACTGCACAAAACCGTCCAAGTATCTGGTGGTTATAAAAAGGGTCAAAATCAATGAGGGCTTGGGGATGCTCTCTTAAATTACTCAACTGTTTTTCAGCCTCCGGTGAATGGTCAGAATTATGGGTAACCATCCGCCACAGGGTATCAAAAGGCGGGAACAGGTAAAAATAGCTAACAGTATCTTTATGGCTCAGGCAATCAACAACACTGTTCATCAGGTCCACTTCTGTCTTTGGCTCTCCCCTGTGCTTATGTTTCCTGCCATAGGCATTGTGTACACCGGCAAGAAGCAGACATGGTAATAGCAAAACAAAAAAATACCGCATTCAATTTAATTAGGAACTAATAAAGTTAGGTATTTATAGTTAAAAGGCCCCCGCATTGCAGGCAGGCTAGTATGTTAAAATACCGAAAGACCAGTACTGACCTGGTACTAGGAGGATATCATTTCAAACACCCTTTCCGGGGGCCGCGCAATTATCGCCCTCTCCTTTTTCAATGATTGGACGTTCTATAAGTATTGGGTTTTCTGCAAGTATGACAAGCCATTCCTGTTCGCTTATAGCTTTTCCTTCATATTGTTCTTTGTATAAAGGTTCACTTTTACGTACCAGTTCAGACGGTTGCATGTTTAATTTTGCAAGAAGGGATCGTATTTCAGGAATGCTTAAAGGTTCAGCCAGGTACCATCTTATTTCATGTGGAATACCTTTTTCCTGCAATATCTCTAATGCGCCACGGCATTTACTGCATTCGCCATTGTGATAAATAGTAATAGACATTACGGTCATTAAGCCATTGAGCCATTTCGAAATTGAGCCATTAAACAGCCATTTCCTTCACATTGTCAGCGATCACTAACCTGCCAGCTGTTTTTGCTTTTATTTCATCTATAGTTACTCCGGGTGCGTATTCTATACATTTAAAGCCATCAGGCGTCACATCAAAAACCCCGAGGTCTGAAACTATTTTTTTTACACAGCCCACGCCTGTCAGTGGCAGCGTACATTTAGGTAGTAGCTTGCTTTCGCCTTTCGGGTTGGTATGTTGCATAGCCACGATAATATTTTTAGCTGCAGCCACAAGGTCCATAGCGCCACCCATGCCTTTCACCATCTTGTTAGGTATTTTCCAGTTGGCTATATCGCCGTTATCAGCCACTTCCATAGCGCCAAGCACCGTCAGGTCCACCTTGCCGGCGCGTATCATACCAAAGCTCATAGCGCTGTCAAAGAATGCAGAGCCCGGAACTGTGGTAATGGTTTGTTTGCCCGCATTGATCAGGTCAGGATCTCCATCTCCTTCAAATGGGAACGGCCCCATACCCAGCAGGCCATTTTCGCTTTGCAGCACCACATCCACACCATGCGGAATATAATTAGCCACAAGCGTAGGGATACCAATACCCAGGTTCACATAAAAGCCGTCCTGCAACTCTTGTGCAATTCGTTTTGCTATTTGTTCTTTATTTAAAGGCATGTTGTTCTTTTTTGCAATTACTTTTTAACCAATTAACCCTTTACCCTCCTATCTCTTTCTCACCGTCCGCTGCTCTATCCTTTTCTCATAGTTCTTCCCTTCAAATATCCTGCGTACATAAATACCCGGTACGTGTATATTATTTGGGTCCAGTTCACCGGCAGGCACAAGGTGCTCTACTTCGGCAATTGTGATCTTCCCTGCCATTGCCATCATCGGGCTGAAGTTTCGTGCCGTTCCTTTGAATACAAGGTTACCCTGCGTATCACCCTTCCATGCTTTTACAATTGCAAAATCAGCATCAAAAGCATATTCCAGCAAATAATCCTTGCCGTTGAAATTGCGTACTTCTTTTCCTTCGGCTACTTCTGTGCCTATGCCAGCCAGCAGGTATACCGCAGGCATGCCGTACCCGGCAGCCATGCAGCGTGTAGCCAGCGTGCCCTGTGGTACCAGTTCCACTTCCAGCTCGCCGCTGAGCAGTTGCCTTTCAAATTCGGCATTCTCACCCACATATGAGGAGATCATCTTTTTCACCTGCTTGCCTTTCAGCATCAGCCCTATGCCAAAATCATCAACGCCTGCGTTATTAGAGATACAGGTAAGATTATTGACACCTTTTTTTACCAGCGCAGCAATGCAATTTTCAGGTATACCACACAGGCCAAAGCCACCCAGCATAAGCGTAGCGCCAGAAGGGATATCATGTACCGCCTCATCAGCGCCTGCAACTACTTTATTCATTTATCAGGAATTTGAGTGCTAAATTAGGTGATTGGGGGATAAGTTAATAGGTGTTTTACAAGTTTACCAAAAGTCGTTTACTTTTGATTTTTATTTAGAATACGTAACAATGTCCAAAAAACACACATCCCGCCCTGATGGCCTTGCCTATTCCACCAATAAGGATTTTTTCAATGATTTTCCTGAGCAGGAAAGTATGGAAACTCTGCCCAGGGACAAGCAAAAGCTACGTGTAAAGCTGGATACCAAACAAAGAGCTGGAAAGGTGGTAACGCTCGTAGATGGTTTTACCGGCAACTTGGAAGATATGGAGGCCCTTGGTAAGCAATTAAAAACCAAATGTGGCGCAGGGGGCAGTGTAAAAGATGGCTTTATTATCATCCAGGGAGATTATAAAGAAAAAATTATTGCATGGCTTAAAGATTGGGGGTACACTTTGACAAAATAATATGGAAAATTATGGATATCATTAATGAAGATCAATTACTTGAACACAACACACCTACATCAAGTATTGAAAAATATGATGAAACAACAATGAATATGTTGTATCAAAGAAGAGAAAATCATCGTAATGGAACTTCAAAATCGTATACTGTTGAAGAATTTATGGCTATGATAAGAGAATTTGCCAAACAACGTTCAAAATAACTATTTCTTTACTTTTGACTTGACAAATGATAAACGTATTTTTGCCCATCATTTCAGAAATTGCCTAATCTTTTGGGTTTTGACTTTTAACTTTTTACTTACTCATGCTAAACGATATACAGATATTGAATGAGAAAGAAACCCGTGGTGGTTTCGGAGAAGGTATACTGGAAGCAGGCCGCCGTAACCCTAATGTAGTGGCGTTAACAGCGGATCTTCTGGGCTCGCTTAAGCTGAATGCTTTCGTAAAAGAATTCCCTGATCGCTTTATACAGTGCGGTATTGCAGAAGCAAACATGATAGGTGTCGGGGCCGGACTTACCATTGGTGGTAAGATACCGTACACAACCACATTCGCCAATTTCTCTACATCCCGTGTATATGACCAGATACGTCAGTCGGTTGCATATAGTGGAAAGAACGTAAAAATATGCGCTTCACATGCGGGTCTTACGCTGGGCGAAGACGGTGCTACCCACCAGGTACTTGAAGATATTGGCATGATGAAAATGCTGCCGGGTATGACGGTCATCGTTCCATGCGATTTCAATCAGACAAAGGCTGCAACAATAGCTGTTGCTGAATATCAGGGCCCTGTTTATTTACGTTTCGGCAGACCTAAGTGGCCGAACTTCACTGCTGAAGACCAGAAATTTGAAATAGGCAAGGCACAAGTACTTGCAGAGGGCACAGACATTACCATCTTCGCATGCGGCCATATGGTATGGCTTGCTGTTGAAGCTGCAAAAATACTTGCGGAGAAAGGCATTTCAGTTGAGCTCATTAATATGCATACCATAAAGCCGCTCGACGAAGCCGCTGTTATTAAGTCTATACGCAAGACGGGTTGCATTGTTACCGCAGAAGAGCACCAGGTTAATGGCGGTCTCGGTGATAGCATTGCAAATGTCGCTTCCCGCGAATGTCCCGTGCCACATGAATATGTAGCCGTGATGGATACCTTCGGAGAAAGTGGTACTCCTAAGCAGTTGCTTGATAAATATGGTCTCACAAAGGAGCATATTGTAGCTGCTGTGGAGAAAGCAATAAGCAGGAAAAAATAGAACGAGATCTGATAGCTATCTATAAAATAGAGAACGCCCCAGATAAGGGGCATTCTCTATTTTAATTATTTATTATTTAGTGCTGTACGGTTATCTTAGTCTCCAGCACTTTTCCTGCGTTATTGGTTAGTGTCACAATATACAGCCCGGTAGGTAAGCTATGTGTACTTACCACTGCGCTGCCACTAACACTCTTATCAGTTGCAACTGTGCGGCCTAACAGATCAATCATTGTCATCGTAAAATCCGATTTGTCATTGGTTTTTGCATATACCAGGTCGTCGGCCGGGTTAGGATATACGATTGCTGTCATTGCCGGTGTCGACAAATGCTGTACTCCGGTAGTATTATTTATCGTGTTTAATACACTGTTGGTAATAACAGGCGGATTATAGTCGAAATAAATGCTTGCACTATTAGGTATTGGTGTATTAGGTGCAAGGCCCGGCTTAGGCTGTACACCAAATACTATAGAGCCTATACTGCCGCTTGGATTAGAAGCACTATCCGGCAGGTTGATATTGCTGAACCTGAACTTAACAATATTGCCTGTTACATATATTTCTACCGGTGCACTCGATTTGATCACATGCAGCGTATTCATATCAACATTTGTGCTCAGGGTATCATTAACCGTAATGTTATTGGCTGGGGCTGTACCGGTATTCTGGAAGCGTACATTGTAGCTAAGCGGTGTTTCATTAACAATATAACCCGGAGTACCCGTTCCCTGAGGGGAAACTGATAACTCATTCGGATCCCAGGAAGCACGTACAATGTCACACATGTCAGCCGTATTATTCGCATGGTTTGGATCAAATAAAGCGGTAGGTGTTGCATAAACAGTATTACACAGTGTTTCACCTATGGTTGTGGTAGTATCGCAGTAAACACGGATCTCTGACCAGAAACCGAAAAGGTCGGAGCTGGAAGAGTAGTCCCATGTTACAGTGCTCCCTGAGACACTTGTTGGTGTGGGACCATAAGATACACCCG
The DNA here is from genome assembly GCA_903821975.1 of uncultured Bacteroidota bacterium. Taxonomy (GTDB): domain Bacteria; phylum Bacteroidota; class Bacteroidia; order Chitinophagales; family Chitinophagaceae; genus Nemorincola. Next base: position 9,042 of record CAIJNJ010000097.1, on the reverse strand, counting down.
CGTAATGAAGATGCGAATTGAGTGTAAGTGTAATGGTAGAAGAAAGGCTGCTACAGGTATAGTCCCAATACCACCACCAATTACCGGCCCAAACCGCTAGCCACGTTGTATCACCACGTACAATTTCTCCGTCCCAGATACCAGCCTGCACATCAACGGTATCAACTGCTGTGGTGCATGCAAAAGCGAAATTTTCAGTATAGTTAGTACTTGCTGCTGCTGTAAGCGTGTAAACACCTAATGCCGGACAAGTAGTAGGTGTAATATTACTGCCATACCATCCCCACCAGTACCATCCCGAATAAGATACACTATTGGCAAGAATTGAATAAGTGCCGGGTACCAGGTCTATAGAATAGTAACCGGTATCGTCTGTAAACCCACCCCACATTGTATCGGTTGGTGTTGCTGCATTAACAACCCAAAGCGGCACATAAGCTACCCCTACTTCTCCCGCATCCGGTGTACAGTTGCTATTGGCATCAATATAGAGTTTGCCTTGCAATTGCGCGCAGCTATTCGAAAAGGTCAGCGGTGTAGCACTGGCACTACCGGTAACTCCCCCATAGGCAGTAGCCAGAACGTATGGTGCGTATGTGCCCGGCAAAGTATAGGTATGATTAACGAACGGATAAAAATATCCCGGACTTCCAGTGGTTGCACTAACATTAAATGATGTATCAGAACCATCGCCAAAATTGATGTAGACGCTTACTGTGTTTGTCGTCGCCGTTACGGTACCTGTGAGTGTGCCCCAGGCAGCGATCTGGGCCGGATTGGGTAGCACACAATAGGTCATTACCGAGTCAGTAACACTGACTGACACCCCTGTGATCTGTGCATTTGCTTTTTCCGGTCTGAAAAAAGGAAGCATGGCAATGAAAATAGCCGAGAGTAATAATTTCTTTTTCATACTTAAGTTTTTTTGGTTAAGGAATTCGGTTCGTAATATTGACGAAGAATACTATCACAATGTTAGTCTTTTCTGAAAATATTTATTACAAAAAAATCTTATTAATCAGAAGTTCATTTTTGTGCTGATTATATTGCTGATTCAAAGAAATACAAGTATGCACGGCCCGATAAACTTAGGGTTCATACCTTAGTATATTTTCCGGGGAACAATAACAATGAAAACAAAATATTACTTAGTCTTCATACTTATTTTGATAACGTCGGCTTGCAGGCAACCGAAAGAACTTGTGTATCAGAACATACAAAATTTTAAGCTAAGGCAGGCGAACCTTCAGCAAACAGAAATATCACTCGACCTTCGCCTGTATAATCCCAATAATTATGGTATGCGTTTAAAAGACGCCGATGTCGACGTATTCATTAATGGCAATAAGCTTGGGAAAATGCTGGTGACTGATCATTTTGCCGTTCCGGGCCTGGACACATTTTCAATGCCGGTAATGCTGAATGTTGATCTGAAGAGTGTAATTCCCAATGTACTGCAACTGCTCATGAACAGCGAAGTGGATGTAAAACTTTCCGGTACAGTAAAAGCCGGAAGGCATGGCGTTTTCCTTACCGTACCGGTAAATTATGAAGGCAAACAGGATATACGCTCGGGAATAAAATGGTAAGGACTTAAAACTTGTTTTTCCACATCATGCTTTCTACAGGCTTATTTGTGCGGCCTGTGTACTTAGCGCCTTCCTTCTTATTGTACTTATTAAGTACTTCTCCCTCTGCGGGGAAGTAGATGAGTTGACCTATTGGCATTCCTGCATATACGCGTACCGGTTGAACACAGGATATTTCCAGTGTCCATGCGTTGCAGAAGCCTACATCGCCTTTACCTGCCGTAGCATGTATATCTATACCCAGCCTGCCGGTAGATGATTTACCTTCCAGGAATGGCACATGGGCATGTGTTTCTGTATATTCTTCTGTTACACCTAAATACAAATAACCGGGCAGTAGTACATATCCTTCTTCAGGTATCTCGAAATGTGATATCGTGTTGTGCTTGCGTGCGTCGAGCATAGTATCGTTATACATAGCAAGGTACTTGCCCAAATGCACATCGTAAGAGTTAGAACCAAGATTGGAACGGTCATAAGGCTCAATAACAATAGTGCCCTTTTCTATTTCTTCAAGTATGCGTGAATCAGAGAGTATCATGCGGCAAATATATAATAAACATCACCTTTCATCATCGCATGTGGATAAACTTTGCCTGATTTCGTTATATAAATTAAATTTCAATGAAAAATTGCGGGTTAATTACCTTAAAAATTATATTTTTGCTCCCCTTTTAAGAATGTTTATGGAATACAGAGAAATAGTAGCAGTAACAGGCCTCGGCGGACTTTACCAATTAATAACCACAAAGAGCGATGGCGCTATTGTGCGCAACGTGGCCGATAAGACAACGAAATTCATTTCGGCACGCCAGCATAATGTAACACCGCTGGAAAGTATTGAAGTTTATACTACAGGAGATAATGTGCGCCTGCACAATGTGTTTCAGAAAATGCAGGAGCATGAGACCAAAATACCTTTGGTTGATGCGGGCAAAGCGGACAACAATGCTATCAAGCAGTACTTCACTACCATATTCCCTGAGTTTGATCAGGAGCGTGTATATGTGAGTGATATGAAGAAGATGCTGAAGTGGTATGATGTCCTCAAAGCAAATGATCTCCTTAAGTTTGAGCAGCAAACTGATGAAGTTGCTGAACCTGTAGCAGAGGTAGCGGCTGAAGAAAAAATAGAAGATAAACCTGCTAAAAAAGCAAAGGCTAAAAAAGCTGAAGAGACCACCGTAGAAGGCGAAGAAAAACCTAAGAAAAAGGTAGCCAAGAAAAAGGCAGAAGGCGAAGCAACTGAAGAAGGTGAAGAAAAACCTGCAAAAAAAGCAGCTAAGAAAAAGAAAACAGAAGAATAGTAATTCACAGGTATTATATAAAATGGGCGGTCTTTACTAGACCGCCCATTTTAATTTAGATAACAACCACTTCGTGAAAAGCATTTTTATCAAAATACTTCTGTGCGAGTAACTGTAATTCTTTTGCAGTTACTGTTTTGTATATGTTGATGTTGTTGTTAAAATAATCTTCCTCAAAGCCGTTTAAAATAAGCGTGCGCCAGCGTTGCAGGATAGAGAAGGGCCCATCCAGGTCTGCAAGCAGCCCGCCTAGTAAATAGTTCTTTACAAGCAGTAACTCATCTTCTGAAGCCACTTCATTACAAAGAACTTCCATCTCGTGATATACTTCCTTGATCGCGTCATCTACAACAGCTCTTCCCGTTTCTGTATGAATGACTAGCGAACCACCACTTACTTCCGGGGATAATGAGCTATAGATGCCATAAGTGTATCCCTTCTCTTCCCTGATATTGCTCATTAGCCGCGACCCAAAATAGCCGCCGAATAAGGTATTGAGTACTACCATTGGTGAGTAGTCAGGGTGGTGCCGGTTAGGGAATAATCTACCGATCCTTATTGCGCCCTGTACACCATTCGGGTCGTTATTTATTTTATTGATCCTTTGTTCGGAAGGTTGCACCAGGAAATCAGCCTTAGGGCTATTCTTTTTTTCGAAGGTACCTTTCCCGAAAATATCATTGATACATTTTACATCGTTTTTACCCACCTTTCCTGCCATAAACATGCGCATATTCGCAAGGCCATAATGGGTTTGGTAAAAGCTTATCAGGTCTTCACGTGTAAGAGCTTCAATATTCTCTTTTTTAGAGTAGCGGCCATATGGATGGGAAGCGCCGAATAAAGAAGCGTCTATTTGTTGGTTGGCTACAAATTCACACTGGCGCAGGTTTACCAGTAATTTCTGGATCGCATTGTGCTTATGTATAGTAACCTCGCTCTCCGGGAATGTAGCATCTGTTATGATCTCGAATACCATAGGCAACAGATCAGGCAGATGTTTGGTAAGGGAGTACAAGGTGATCGTAGCATAGTCATTACCTGCATTCACCTTTAACTGCGCCCCATAAAATTCAAGCGCCTCATGTATTTGTTCCGCTGTGTATTTTGAAGTGCCGTTTTTTAGCAAGCCTGCTGTAGCATGTGCCACAGAAGGTTTTTGCTCATACCACAGACCCGCAGGGAACACCCAATCGATCTGCACTACATCCTGTACGCCGGCATCAAGCCAGTATAGTGGCAACCCGTTATCTAATTTTTCTTTTTGTATTGGCGGCAGCTTATATTCAAACTCTACTGCGTCGTGAATCCCTGGAGGTGATTTTCTATCTAATGTTATCATGTACCTTACTTTCTACAAATCTACTTAATAAACAGCGCCCTTAATTCGCCGGCATCTTCTGTTTTCATTTTGCCGCCAAGTATTAAGCGCAACTGCCTGCGGCGTAATGCGCCTTCATACATTTTTTGTTCCAGGTCTGTTTCGGGTACCAGTTCCGGTACTTTATGGGGTTTTCCATTAGGATCCAGTGCGACGAAGGTCATATATGCCTCGTTTGAGAGATACTTGTACTGTGCCGAAAGGTCTTCGCCCCATACTCGCAGGTATACTTCCATAGAAGTATTGAACGAACGTGTGAGCTTGGCTTCTATGGTAAGCAGGTTGCCTAGTTTTATAGGGTTGGTAAACGACACATTGTCTACGGAGGCAGTTACCACCGGGCAATTGCAGTGCTTTTGAGATGCTATTGCAGCGGCAATGTCCATCCAGTGCATCAGTTTTCCTCCCATAAGGTTACCAAGCGTATTCGTATCATTGGGCAGCACCAATTCGGACATGATCACAAATGTGTCCTGCGGCTTTTTTGTTTTCATTGTTAGTATTTTAATAGTAGAATTTTAAAGAAAATTATTTCGCTATTTCTATTGGCCTTACACAAGTTTGCTTACCGCCGTTATATAATTTCACATAGTAAACGCCGGGAGATAATGAAGATGGCAAAGATAGTTGAGCATGAGTGCTATTTGTTTCTAATACTCCCGAAGTAATTTTCTTGCCAATGATATCCGTTAGTTCATATGTCCATAAGCCACCGATAGCAGGCAATTCTACTGTCACAGAGTTGCCGGTTACCGGGTTAGGGTAAATACGCACATCTGGATTACCGGTTATGTTAGAGACACCTACATTATCCAGACGCTGTACATGGGTAGTTGCCTTGACTGGTGTTATAAAGGCAGCATTTGCATACTTTACGTTTGCGAATGGCGTAACCTCTTCTTTACGGTAATAGTTTTGTTCGTAGGTGGTATCTGTTTGTCCTTGAACAAGGCCCAGGTCACTTAGTAGTGTACCAGGTGCCACTGCTCCATTCAGAAAGAAACTATCAGTACCTGTAATTGTTGTCTGTACCTGTAACACATTGAACCACGATGACAGGCTGCCGGCCATATCTTTCACCCTCATTTTCCCCCATCCGGTTACCGAGTCCTTTTCAATAACATACCTTCTTACAACTCCTGGTGTATGATCATATACAGGTGATATTGAGACCTGATACTTAAGATCGAAAGTATAAGCTGATGACCAGGATGAGTGATAAGTGGCAGGGAATGCAATTAAAGTTCGAGGCGATGAGTATAATGTATCCTGGGCCGGGATTATTATGCTATCTGTCATACCACTTGTGATTGTAGATATGTTATAACCGACCTTTTGTATGGTAATTCCATATTCCATAATACCCGCAATTACAATAGAAGACTGCACATTCCCTTGGTAGCTGAAGGAAGAAAAGTTATAAAAATTACTGTCTGCAAATTGGTAGGTAGTCGTTGGCACGCGATAAGCATATAGTATAGTAGCAGAATCTGTAACAGTACTCATATCCCATATGCCATCAGTTGCCGGGACGAGAGAAGGAAATGAGGAAGAAACGGTTGTCGCCATCAAGCTATCAGTTCCTGTTACAGATGCAGGATAAGCACTTGTATCAAGTGTTATCTGTGCATGAGCTGCTGTGATAACAAATAGACAAGTGAATAAGCATACAATATTTTTCATAAAAAATTTTATTTGCTCAGGTGCATGCTCCGCTCCTTGTATAGGTTCCGGAACCACGGGTCACGCAGATTTTTTATAAACCGTATCGCTTCTCCTGTGCTTTTCATTTCCGGGCCCAGTTCTTTATTTACATTCGGGAATTTATTGAAACTGAAAACAGGTTCTTTTACCGCAAAGCCATCAAGCTTTTGCACCACTTTGATATCTTTTAGTTTCAGCTCTCCCAACATCACTTTTGTAGCAATATTCAGGTACGGTATGCCGTATGCTTTTGCGATAAATGGCGTGGTGCGACTGGCACGTGGATTTGCTTCTATTACAAACACTTTCCCGTCTTTAATAGCGTACTGGATATTTATAAGTCCTTTTATGTTAAGACGCAACGCTATCTTTTTAGCTATATCCGCCATTTCATCTACTATCAGCGGTGTAAGATTAAAAGCCGGCAGTACTGCATGACTGTCGCCGCTATGGATACCTGCCGGCTCTATATGTTCCATAATACCCATTATATGCACCTGCTCGCCGTCACAGATAGCATCTACTTCTGCTTCCTGGCAGCGATCCAGGAAATGATCTATCAGTATTTTATTCCCGGGTAAGTGTTTGAGCAAGCTCACAACGCTTTTTTCCAGCTCATCGTCGTTAATAACAATACGCATGCGCTGGCCACCGAGTACATAAGAAGGGCGGACCAATACCGGGTAACCTACTTCTTTTGCCACTTCTATTGCTTCATCTGTTGTATAGGCTGTGCCGTAATTAGGATACGGGATGCCCAGCTCTTTCAGTGTATCGCTGAAACGGCCGCGGTCTTCTGCAATATCCATATCGTCAAACGAAGTGCCTATTATTTTTATCCCTTTTTCGTGGAGGCGCTTTGCGAGCTTCAAAGCTGTTTGCCCACCAAGTTGCACAATAATGCCATCCGGCTTTTCATGTTCTACGATTTCCCACAAATGTTCCCAATACACGGGTTCGAAATACAGTTTGTCAGCTATATCAAAGTCGGTGGATACAGTTTCCGGATTGCAATTCACCATTATCGACTCATAACCACATTCTCTTATTGCCATTAATCCGTGTGTGCAGCAATAATCAAATTCAATGCCCTGGCCAATACGGTTAGGTCCCGAACCGAGTACGATGATCTTTTTCTTCGTTGATATTTTACTTTCGTTAGAGAGTTCTTCTGATTGCGCAGTTTTAGGGCCGGAAACGGGCTTTTGCTCAAAAGTGCTGTAGAAGTATGGGGTCTTGGCTTCAAACTCTGCGCTGCAGGTATCTACCATTTTGAATACACGAGTTATTCCCAAAGCTTTCCTGTGTTCATAAACCTCTTCGGCAGTGCAATCCTTTACGAGATCAGCAATTTGCTCATCACCGAATCCCATTTGCTTTGCCTGGCGCAGTAACGCATCCGGCAGTTTTTCAAGATGTTTATATTTACGTATCTCTGTTTCAAGGTTTACAATATCCTGTATCTGGTATAAAAACCAGCGGTCTATCTGTGTAAGCTCCCGTATTGTTTTGATAGATACTCCGGCAGCCATTGCTTCCTTTATGCGAAAGATACGGTCCCAGGTAGGCCTTTTGAGTGTATCGATCAACTCTTCAGGGCGTAAACGACTTGTGCTGATAAAGGACAAACCTGTGGCATTATTTTCAAGGCTCTGACATGCCTTCTGCAAGGCTTCAGGAAATGTGCGGCCAATGGCCATTACTTCACCTACCGATTTCATTTGCAATCCCAAAGTATCATCAGCTCCTTTGAATTTATCAAAGTTCCAGCGCGGCATTTTTACTATTACATAATCAAGTGCAGGCTCAAAATAGGCTGATGTTGTTTGTGTGATCTGGTTCTTTAATTCATCAAGCGTATAGCCTACAGCTAGCTTAGCTGCGATTTTCGCTATCGGGTAGCCGGTGGCTTTTGATGCAAGCGCAGACGAGCGGCTTACGCGTGGATTTATTTCGATGGCGATGATCTCTTCAGTTTCCGGGTTCAATGCGAATTGTACATTACAGCCACCTGCAAAATTCCCGAGGTCGCGCATCATCATAATTGCCGTGTTGCGCATTAGTTGGAATGCCGTATCGCTGAGTGTCATTGCCGGTGCTACAGTGATACTGTCTCCGGTATGTATGCCCATGGGGTCAAAGTTTTCCACGGTACAAATGATAACGACATTATCATTCATATCGCGCAGTAACTCCAGCTCAAACTCCTTCCATCCCAGTACAGCCCGCTCTACTAATACTTCATGCATAGGAGACGCAGTGAGCCCGCGCTCCAGCGCACCGTCCAGTTCATCTTTATGCATCACTATGCCACCGCCTGAGCCACCGAGAGTGAACGAAGGACGGATAACAATTGGTAACCCTATTTGTTGTGCAAATTCTTTTCCTTCCAGTAATGAGTTCGCGGTTCTTGCTTCAGCAACAGGAACGCCCAATTCTATCATCCATCGGCGAAACAGTTCGCGATCTTCGGCCTTGTCTATGGCCTTGATGTCCACACCAATGAGCCTGATATTGAATCGTTCCCAAACACCAAGCTCATCAGCTTCTTTTGCCAGGTTCAGCGCTGTTTGTCCGCCCATAGTAGGCAATACAGCGTCTATCTCATTTTCTTCAAGTATCTGCTCTATGCTCTCTACTGTGAGCGGTAATAAATATACCTTGTCGGCCATTATTGGGTCGGTCATAATGGTGGCCGGGTTGGAATTGATGAGGATGACTTTTATCCCTTCTTCCCTAAGACTTCTTGCAGCCTGGGAGCCGGAATAGTCAAATTCACACGCTTGCCCGATAACTATTGGACCGGAACCGATAATAAGCACACTTTTAATAGAAAGATCGCGAGGCATTTAATAAAATAAAAGGTAAAAAAATAAAAAACGCGCGATGAGCAGATATGAAAATCGGGCTCAACGCCCGAGGTGCAAAAGTATAAAAAAATACCGATTGCAGATCACATTTTACGCACACTTTATTAGAATATCCGGAGCAGGATCAAAGAACTAAACCGCAAACGCAGCAAATCTATATATGTTTAAAATGCTTAATAATGAATGTATTT
>CAIJNJ010000096.1 GCA_903821975.1 uncultured Bacteroidota bacterium | reverse complement strand
GGTTGATAGGTTGATAGGTTGATAGGTTGATAGGTTGATAGGTTGATAGGTTGATAGGTTGATAGGTTGATAGGTTGATAGGTCATATTTGTAATATTGTATTATTTATTAATTGGAGGATATTATGAGATGGGTTTTGTCATTTTCAGGAAACTCTCCTATATTTGCAGTCCGAAAAAAAATTTATTGTTCACCACCAAATAATTTCTATTATTATGTCGGTAAAAATTCGTCTCCAGAGACATGGGTCTAAGAAGCGCCCGTTCTACTTCATCGTCGTAGCAAACACTACTGCTCCCCGCGATGGTAAATTCATTGAAAAATTAGGCACGTACAATCCGCTGACCGTACCCGCAACTGTACGTATCAGCCGCGAGCGCGCACTGCATTGGCTCGATAAGGGAGCAATGCCTACCAATACCTGTCGTCGTATCTTATCCTTTAAGGGGGTAATGTTCCTCAAGCACCTTATGCGTGGTGTATCGCTTGGCCTGTTTGATGAAACAACAGCGATGGAGAAATTCGAACAGTGGAATGGTACACATGAAGAGCTGGTTGCAAAGCGTGAAGAAACACACCGCAAGCACAAGAGCGATAAGCGCCACGAAGCGATGAAAGAATCAGTGCGCAAGGTAGAAGAGAAGAACGTAGCAAGGGCTGCACAGATTGCTGAAGCTGAGGCTGATGTAACTGCTGAAGACAATGCTCCTGAAGAAACTGCTACTGAGCAGACTGAAGGTTAGTTGATTGGTTAATAAGTCAATAAGTTATAGATAGAGCAACGGTTTTACCGTTGCTCTATTGCTTTGTATATGAGAGGTGTGGATTCGGCTGCCTGTGTTCAGAAGAGGCCCCGCACAAGTAGAGATGCTTCGTTCCTGCCAATGACATCTATTGTAGATGAATGATAACCAACACAGTATAAACTCTGAAAAACCCGCCCTACATGAGTAGAGATTCTTCCTTGCGTCAGAAAGAAACGTAGGGAAACTACAATGTCATTTGCTTTATGATTGTGGTGCAACCAAATTGATTCTCAGCATGACAAAACGCACAGATATAACTTAGCAGAGTACTTACCCCTTCTTAGAACTTTAGATCTTCCCCTGAGATACACAGGTAACCCCGAAAATCTTATTAGCGCTGGTGATCTTCATCTCGGCAGAGGTAAGGCCAAGCAGTATTTTATTCGTAAGCGGGTTGAACGGCTTCATGTTGGAGACCGCTTCCTGCTTCTTCATATTGCTGAGCTTGCGGGCAAGCCAAACCATAGGGAACAGGCTGCCATACAGGTAGTAAGTGTTTTTGATGTTGTACTTAGCCTTGTTGAGCACTGCGCTCAGGGTAGCTATTTTATAACGCCTGTAGTGGCCCAGGTATACATCGTGGCCGCTCCATAACGAATAGAAAGCTGGTACGGTGATGAAGAAGTAGTTACTTTCGCCCACGCAGTTTGCCTTTATCTCGTTGAGCATTTTAAGGTCATCTTCCAGGTGCTCGAGGACGTCCATCATGATCACGAGGCCGTTATCGATCTTATCGGGGATGGCGAGGGTGTTCTCTATTTTGGCGCCTCTTGTTGCCGACATTTCCTCGGCAGTATAATTGATATCAACGAGGTATACTTTCTTTATTTTATCGGGGAATTGCTTTTCCAGCGATATGGCAAAAAAACCGGAACCGGAACCCACATCTACTATGGTAAGTTGCGGTACTGATCTCAATACATTACGGGTATACGTGATAAGGGGTTTAAGTTTGCTTTGGTAATACCAATGCACTTCCGGGTCAACGCCGGATTCTAATTCTTTCAAATCCATTTAAAATGATTTTTAACAAATTTACTTACTTTTATCGCCTCAACAAAGTTTCGGCCAATTAACGGTTATGAATGATACGAATGTGCCTGTCCGGCTCACCCTGGTAATACCCTGTTATAATGAATCCGGCAGGATAGGTCTATTGTATGAGGGGGTGAGGTCTTTTATTGCAAAGTGGGGTGGGCGGCCTGAAATAATCATAATTAATGATGGCAGCAAGGATAATACGGAAGCACTTCTTAAAGAGCATGAAGTATTTAAGCAGCATAAGGAACTGATTTCCATATATTCCCAGCCGAATACCGGCAAAGGCGGTGCGTTGAGAAATGGTGTGTTGAAAGCTACCGGTGACTATATTCTGACCCTGGATGCTGATATGGCCACACCACCCGAAGAAATCATAAAATGGCTGGCCCTGATGGGCGGTAAGCCGGCGCCGAATACCATTTATATAGGATCTAGGGAGCATAAGGACTCTGTGATCAAAAAGCAGGGAGACAGGAAAGCAGCCGGGAATATTTTTAATTTTATCGTAAGGCTGCTGACGCCACTTAAGGCAAGGGATACGCAGTGTGGTTTCAAACTATACCCTGCGGGTGAGGCAAAACGTCTTTTTGACGGGCTGCAGACCTATGGCTGGGCACATGATGTGGAACTGCTTTACAAGGCATACCTGGACAAAATGAACATAGTGGAGATGCCGCTGGCATGGAATGCGATAGAGGGCAGCAAGATAAGCCTGGTAAGCGATGGCTTCAACATGTTGTGGGAGATACTGGTGATCGTGGCAAAGACGAAGCGGCAATATTCGAAAAAATAAAAGAACGCATAATGGAAAACGTGGTTAATAATAAGATCAATTTCAGGATAGCTACGCTGGTGAGCCTTGCCATGATGCTGGTCGTGATGCTGTGGGCAAGCAAGGACTTTGGTATCACCGGTGACGAGATCACACAAAACACTTACGGGCAAAAGGTGTATGACTACTATGCAACCTTTGGTAAAGACCAGTCTTGCCTGCAGCCTTTCGGCCGTATGACCAATGTGTTTTATTACGGCGGTTTTTATGACTTTGTATGTGTGGCCGTAAACAAAATATCCCCGCTCGAAACATTCAATACCCGCCACATGATCGATGCCCTTTGCGGCTTTCTCATTATTTTGTTCGCGGTGCGCCTGGCGCGATTCTTCAGGGGATGGGATTCAGGGTTTGCTGTGGCATGGTTCCTGTTCCTTACGCCACGTTTCTTTGGCGAGTGCATGAACAACCCCAAGGATGTGCCGTTCGCATTGGGCATGCTTATGGGTACTTACTACATACTCCGGTTTGTAAAGGCTTTTCCATCGCCCACTAAGAAGGACATGATATACTTGGCATTGTCCATTATGTTTGCCATAAGCATAAGGGTGGGTGGTATATTGCTTATCCCGTTCCTGTGTGTGGCCGTGGCGCTGCAATATTTCTTTGAGTGGCGCAAGCAATATGGCCTTGCCTCTAAAGAGATGAAACAACTGGTGGTGCGTTCTGTGATTGTCTGTGCATCAGGTTATTTCCTTGGGCTTATATTCTGGCCATATGCACTGCAAAACCCCATCGGCAATCCGCTGAAAGCGCTGGGCGAAATGTCGCAGTTCTCTACAAGCATCAGTATGCTGTTTGCAGATAATAAGATAATGAGCGAGAATGTGCCGTGGTTTTATATACCGCAGTGGCTGGGCATCACCACACCTGTTATACTGCTGGTGGGCATCATAGCATCGCCTTATCTTTTCCTTACAAAGGAGTATAAGATGTCGCCATTATTGTTCCTGTTCTTTGCAGCATTGTTCCCGCTCTTTTATGTTATCTACAAGAAGTCGCCGCTGTATGATGGCTGGCGGCATATGTTCTTTATATATCCGCCGCTGATGGTGTTGTGCTCACTCACGTTTATCTCCATCATCGGTAAGATGAAGAACAAGTACGGCAAGTATGCCGTGGCGGGCGTTATAGTAATAGGGCTGGCGCTGCCGGCAAAGTGGTGCCTTGCCAACCACCCCAACGAGATCGTATACTTCAACGAACTGGAAGGCGGGGTGAACAATGCCTACGGGCATTATGAGACCGACTACTACATGAACAGCCTGAAACAGGGCGCCTACAAACTGGCGAAGATGGAAAACCTCTTCAACACAAAGGACAGCATAGTAATAGCCTCTAACGCCATAGAGCCGGTGATAGAATACTTTAAGACCATAAACCCAAGGATCAGGTGCATATACATAAGGTACTACCAGCGCTATGAGAAAAAATGGGACTATGCGCTTATCTATACCCGCTTCCTGGACAAGGACCTGCTGCAGGGCGGCTACTTCCCCCCTACAAATACCATAGCCACTATAAAGGCAGATGATGCACCGCTCTGCGCCATAGTGAAGAAAGACCCTGAGTATACCGCATATAAAGCCAATGAGTTTTTAAAGGCCAATAATTACGACAGCGCCATTGTGTACTTCGACCAGCAACTGAAGAAGGATCCCCGTGATGAATCTTCGTATGACAACTATGCTATAGCGCTGGCCAACAGGGGCCATATACCCGAGGCGGTGAACGCGATAAATGCCAAGCTGAAATTTACTCCCGAAGACCTGCAGAGCTACGACATACTCATAAAGCTATACCAGGCCATGGGCGACAAGGCGCATGCACAGCAGGCTGCGATGACCGCACAGGGTATTGAGGAGAAATTGCAGGGGCAGTGATTTTAGATAGCAGGTGGCAGGGGCAGATGGCAGTGGCAGGTGGCAGATGATCGTAGATGTAATATTTTCATGGAAAAGTTGTGATTGCCGACTCTCTAAAAAGTACCTAAAACCCGCATCAATCCTGCAAAGAAATTTCTGTTACAGACATATAGCGTGATATGACAGTACGAAAAACGTGCTATCATAAAATTTCGTTTTTCCATTTTCAAAAATCTGCCCGAACTTTGTTACCCTCGTTGCTTTTTTTCTTCAATAGCCATAGCTTTAGCGAAGGCTATCAGCGTAGGAGGTTGTTACGGCCGTAGCTTTTTCTTTAGTAGCAGGCGATAAATGACCACGAAGTGGTCCAATGTCTGTAGAGAAGACGAATGAAATTCACATACGACCCCGATGGGGTCGAACGTTCTCGAGGTTATGTATAGCTATAGACATTTAACCCTTTCAGGGTTCAAGTAAGCAGAGAATAGGGTAGCCGGCACTGTATCGAGCTTGCCTGAAGTGGGGCCACGGTGGGGCAACAATGTGGCAATGATGTGGCAAGCTGAAAATCAATAGTGCCTGATTGTCAATAAGATATAAGGCTTCTTGCCCCATTTCGCGCCTTTGTTTTTCTGTAAATAAATGGGGGGTTTGAGTGGTTTTTATTGGTTTACGGATGGTAGTTCGGCTGTGGTGCGGAGAAAGCCGATTGCATCCCGATAACTATCGGGAGGATTTCATTTGTAGTTCCGAATATCCTTCAGGAACATCCGGAACAGCGGGAGAGACAGTGATTTTCATTACATCCCCCTTGCCCCCTTCGCTTGCGCACGTTGCTTACGCTAAAGGGGGAATTGCCCATGTTGTTTACAATGCCCTAAATTTCGTTTTTTGGTAAGGTTTTTACTTATTCACATAACGAAGCACTACACAGCCTGATTTAAAAATTTTTGACCCGACAAGTTTTAATTGCAGTTTTTCAGGCAGGTTAATGCCTTCTAATAGCCGTCTCCCTTCTCCCACAACTATTGGGTGAACAATGATAAGGTATTCATCAACGAGGCCAAACTCTATAAGTTGAGCAGGAATGGTTATACCACCGGTTAAAATATTTTTGCCTTGTTCCTGTTTTAGTTTAAGTATTGTGTCCTTAATGCCGGTGTGAACGATGCTCGTATTCTTTCCTTCAGCTTTATCCAGCGACCGGGAGAAGACAACGATCTTGCTGATGGCATCAAATGCCCGGGCATAGTCGATGTCTGCTTTTGTTTGGCCGGAAGGGTTTTTTGCGATATCGGGCCAGTAAGGAACCATCAATTCGTAGGTCTTACGCCCGTACACGAAAGTATCGGCATCCTGTGTGAGGCGCGTAAAATAATCAAGCAGTTCATCATCCGGATTTGAGAAAGTGTGGTCACAGTAGCCATCCAGGCTTATGTTGATCGCGTAGATTAGATTTCTCATATGATATCTTAACTCAGAAAGGTTTGCTCAAATATGCGACGAATAGGGCCATAAGCAAGAACACCGTATTTATCGAAGCATGCATGAATTCCTTACGCCTGATATGAACGAATATGGCACCTTTCATTATCACAGCAATACAGGCCGCGCCCATAGAAGTAAGATAGCGCCCATGCCCTAATAACCGAGGCACAATTACCGCGAGCCCGCTGATAATTTCCAGCCCGGCTATCGTTTTAATAATGCCTGGTTTAAAATCTTCAGCCCAGGTGCCACCGCTGGCGACAACCTTTTCTTTCGATTGAAAAAATTTAAAACTGCCCGTAATTACAAAGAGCAAACCCAGCAAGCCCTGTACGATCCAAAGTGCGATTGTCATGGTGTTTTAATTTTATCAAATGTATAAAATATGTTTTGGAAATGATAGTCTTGATTCGCGTTAGGTGTCCCACACTTCTAAAGTGTGGGACACCTTTGTGGCACCTTTACTAATCAGTTCCGCCTGCTTTTTTGGTGGTATCGTTTTGGGTACTGGGCAATGCCTGCAGTTCTTTTGCTTTTTGTTTGGCGGCGTATTTATTACCGTGGAAGAGGTCGCTGAAATTATCGAATGATTTGCGCCAGCCGAGACCGAAGCCGGTGCGCTGTATGTCGCGATCGAGGGTTACATCATAGTCGCTGGTATGGAATGTGCTGATGCGCATACCACTGTTTTCGGATATCTGGTATTGTATGCGGAAGTCGCCCGTGAGGTTAAAGTTGGAAGTGCTGCTGGCACTGGTAGGGCGGCCCCAGTCTGAAGTGCTGCCGAGCTCTACGCTGAGGCGGTTGTTGAAGAAGTTCTTGTTCACACCCAAGTTGAACTGGTTCCTGTTCACCGCGCCAAGGCTGGCAGGGTCGTTATAGTTGTAGTTGGTATATTTCACGGCCACGTTCAGTTGCTTGTCACCCGTTATTTTATTAATAAGGTTAGTGAGGCCTGTAGATGTGGTTCCGGAAATTACCTGGCTGATGTTATTCACAGCACCGGTGACAACAGCGGAGCTAGCGATAGCATCCGGCTGTATGAAATTATTGATGAGCAGCAGGGCGCTAACCTGTGTAAACTGCTGTTGTGGGTCGTTGTTTATAAGCATGAGCTTGCGGTAAGCGAGTGTCCCCTGTGAATGAGTATCTTCCAGGTCGAGGTTAAAGGTAAGGTCAGGCTTACTAAGATTGCCTCTCATATACAGTATCACATCCACCAGTTGCGGGGTTTGCGCATCTATGCGTTCAGTGCCTGTCACGGCCAGTTGGTCGGCATCGGTGAGTATGTCTATGAGGCGTGCCTTTACAGGATAGATGGCCTGCACATTCACCGTAGTGGCGGAGAACGGCCCGTTGAAGCTGATGGTGCTGCCCGATTGGAGATTGAAGACACGGGTGATGTATAACTTCTTATAGGTGTATTTGTAGATACCGTTGTCTATGTCATACAGCCCATTGATGCGGATATCGTTGTTAGGCGGTATATCCAGGTTTATGCGGCCGGTACCTTTTGCCATGATCTCGTCACCGGTAGACGGATCGAGGACAATGTGCATCTCGGCAAGTGTATTGAGCGTGGCATCTATGTTTATGGATATCTTGAACCTGCTTTTTCTCACTGCTTTCTCCTGGTTCTTACCATAGGTTTTGAACGAGACATAGCTGTAGTTGCCAACATCTGTGCTGGAAGTAATGGGGATAAAGAGTTTCGATTTGGCTTTTGCGGCAGCATTGTAGATATTGAGCTGCACATCGTTGAACGGCCCTTTGATGGTAAATGAATCTATGCTGGCTACAAGGTTGCCATAAAAGATGTTGTTATCATTCTGTGTAAGGTTCATCACTTCAAACTTGTCTGACGTGATAGCCAGGTGCATGCGCATGTTCTTAAAGAGATTGTGCGAGAAGTGACCGGAAAGGGTAGCGGTGTTTTTATAAACATCAAATAACTGCACATTGCCAAAGCTGATGCGCTTGTTAGTGACATTGATGGTGGCTGTAGGTATGGTATAATTACAACCGAGATAATCAAGCCGCAGGCCGGCATTTTGCAGTGTTACCGTGCCATTCATGTCGGGTTCGTAAGAGCTGCCGTTAAATGCTATGCTGCCGTTGATGGTACCTGATAAGCGGCTCATAATACCCGCCACGAATGGCGAAGCCCATACCACGGGCGCGTTGTTGAATTGTATGCTGCCGTCCAGTTTCTGATGGGTGGTGCTGTCGAAAGATATATCGCCATGAGCGGTGACAGAAGCATCGCCACGGAAGATGCCTGTTTGCGGATCGAGGCGGATGAGTTTTTTAGCGCCGTCGTAATCGCCGATGATGTTTACCGTGCCTACGGTATCTGTGCCCAGCTTCACATCCGTGGCTTTTATGTTTGCGCTGATGTATAGCTGCTCAAATATTTTGTCGATCCTGATGGTTCCGTTCACACGCCCGTCCGGTTGGTAGGCGGCAAGACCAGCCCAGGTGCCGAGCTGGCCGAGGTCGAGGTTCTCTGTGCTGATGAGCAGCGACTTGTCGTTGTTCTGTAGTTGTGTAGCAGCTGTGATTCTTTGCAGGCCGGAAGAAAGCACAAGGCCCTGCACCAGCAGGTACTTATCGCTGTAGGTTATTTTACTGCCGCCCGCTATGTCCCACTTGGCCTGGTTTAGGTAGAACTGTGATGGCAGCACGGTGAGGTACAATGAATCTTTGCGCGCCAGTATCTGCCCGTTAAGGGTTATGGAACTGCTTGTATCCGGGCTGGTGGTGGCAATTGTGAAGCCAACAGAATCATTTCCAACGGTAGTGGTGACACTTAAGGAGCCATTGAGGAAACTATCACCTACGGCCACATTGTCTATATTGGTATTGAGTGCAAGCTGGTTCAGGTTGCCCTGGGCGGTAAGCACTATATTGCTCATATGAAAGTTGCCGATGGTACCATAAGGCACTGCTGCATTGAGCGTGAGTTTCTGTGCTGATGTATTCAGTGAGCCGGTAACTATAGAAGAATCGAAGCCGCGGACGAATGGATAAGCCACCGCTAAAATGCTGTCGATGTTGGACGTTGTGATAGAAAATTCCAGGTTCTGGTCGGGTGCGAATTTTGTCGGGGCCTTTATATAGTTTGGCAGGTAGCGTGACAAGTAATACTGTATCGAAGCAGGGAGCTTGCTAAGCTGGTAATTGCCTTTTATCTCGGCAACCACATCATTGCTCTGCACAGTAAGCCGCCTGTTGGCGCTATCGCCGATGGAGTGTACATAAATGGAATCAAGCGCCAGCTTGTGCGAATTCCTTTTCATGTCTATGTTAAAGAGCTTGGCGTAGCCGGAGAAGTTATCAATATTGCTGCCGGTGCAGTCGAGGTCAAAGTCGGCAGAAGCGGTGACACTGTCCGGGGTAAGGTGCAGGTTCTTAAAGTTGCCGCCGAGCAGGTGTGCGGTAGCGTTAATCTTCACGTTGGTATTTGAATAGTCAAAGCCACCATCAAATTCTAACGCCAGATTGGGGTCATCGACCAGCAATTTGCCTGTGAACTGTTTCCTGGCGATAGTGCCTTCTGTGGCGATATTCTGATAGGGATAATCCTTGATGGTGAATTGCTGTATGAAACCATCGATGTTCATCTGCACCTTATCGGGGTTGAAGGAATTGCCGGATATTTTTTCTTTGAAAGTTATGGCGCCAAACAGGGGCTGCTCCAGCAGTATGCCTACCTGAAGATCGTCCGCGATCACCATGCCCGAATAAACAGCTGTGTTACTGTTGAAGCCGGGGATATTCATTTTCATATCGGTGTTTATTGTGCCGAGGTTTGTCTTCAGCGTGCCATTCACTGCAAAGTTCTCAATATAGCCTTCGTACTTTCCTTTGAAGTAAGCATAAGTGATGCGTTCCAGTGCTATGTTGGGACTGTTTCTTAGTTGTGGCACATAATGAAGGGTGCCTTCGCCTGTTGTAAACAGTTCGCCATCGGTATAGGTAATGTAGGTCTTGTAGATATCCGGCAGACCCTTCATGGTAATATTGCCTTTTATAACGGTATTACCATCGGTTACATTAAGGTGCTGTGCACCGAGGTTTGCCACGGTACCTTTTCCATCACCACTGGCATGAACAATGATATTAGGAAGCGCTTTTAGCTGCGGTGCGAAGTAAACGATATCGCGCTCGTCTATCGTGGCATCCTTGAGATGGGCTTCCATCACTACACTGTCGATATATGATGTGAAATCGGGGAAGTGCTTGTAGCGCATCGCATAATAGTTCTGCACCTTACTGTAGTTGGTTTCGAGGTACAGGTTTTCGCAGATGGAAGCGATAGGCGATACCGTAACCTTACTGCGCATGGTCTTTATGGCAATGCCGCATCTTTCCTGTGCGGTAAGGTGGTCTACATTGCCGTGTATAGTGTCACCAATGATGCTGGCATTGCTTACTTGTACAGCGATGTTCTTTATTATGAGGTGATTCTGATCGAACTCGCCGGGCACAGGTACTTTGTCATCCATTGTTAAATGGAAGGTGCAGCCTTCAAGGGTTATCTTGCCCGCTTTTGCTGCCCACATATCAGGGTTGAACGGTGTGGTGTCAAAAGTATCTATGGCAGTATTGTGTTTTGTTCTTGGTTTACCACCATGGTAAATGTTGACAGAGATATCTGTATTCTTCACATCGATGCTGCCGACCTCGAGGAGTTTTTTCTTAATGTCGAGCCCTTTAGCGTCAATCGCAAGATTGCCTACATCAAAATCAAGGTCTTGCCCTATCCACTTATCGTCCATATGGAAGCGCACATTGTCTAGCTCTACTTTTTTCAGGTCCAGCTCTATGGGTTTACTTTTTGAGGTATCTTTCTTAGCCGGTGTGGCGAATGCGTCGGCAATAAAGTCCGAATTCCAGGTATTGGCAAGCGCTGTGCGGTACAGGTGGATATAGGAGTTCTTCAGACCAATATAATGAATTACGGGTTTGTCTTTGAAGATGAACCAATCAGTGATCCTTACCTGTATCTCGCCGGCATAGAGCAGGGTATCGTGCGACTGATCTTCCACATATACGCCCTGCAGCAATAAATGATTGAGAAAATCGATACGCACATGGGTGACAGCGACTTTGGTTTTCAGTTTTTTTGAAAGGGTTTCTGTTGCAATGCGTGTAAGATAGTTCTGGACGGGAGTATAGTTAACCAATGCCACTACCAGGATAAGTAGCAGGAGTATGGAAGCCGCTGTATAGCGCAATATTTTGAAGAAGCGTTTCAGTGGCGTTCAGCGTTTAAATTATGGCAATGATATACGAAATGCAGGAAGGATATAAATAATTTCTATAAACGTGTGTAATATGGGGTTATTGGGCTTTCTCCCGCTTGGGGTCAAAACTCAATCCCGCTTTCAAAATATCCTCAAAAGTAGCATCAACCTTTACTGTTATATCCCACTTTTTCTTTGACTTCCTGATACGCTTTTTCTTCTTGCCTGACATGTGATAAAAGTAACGGTCTTTAATTCTTATTCTTCCTCCTTGTGCGAGAAAAATTTACATAAAATTAAAGTCAAGCCTACGCCTAACGTAAAGCCTACCGATATGTCTATAAATCTGTTCTTCGAATTATTAACGGGAACTGTGCAATTCATAAATTTATGGTTATCAATTAATTCCAATATGGAACGTACTCAAAGTTACCATTTTTATAGATATAACACAAAATTTTGTTGTTCATTGCTAATTTTAGTGCGCCTTCTGAAAAACCATTTGAAGAAACAAAGTAGTGTTTTCTACATAGGCACACCTTCTGAATGGTCAATAATCTCAACCCTCGTTACAGTCGGCAATAATTCCATTGCAGGATAAGTGAACTCTTGTTTTTCGTTTTTCTTTTTCATGGTTTAAAATTTAAGTTTTGAATTAATTAGTGTTTCATATTCCGAAGGGTGCAGCAATCCTTCAACCCTGAATATTTTACCGTCCTTTACCCGTGTCCTTAAAAATATTTCCCGCTGTGGCGTTTCAATCCAACAATTTTTTATTAGCAGTTCTTCGTTCGGGAATATTATCCGCCTATCATGTGGCGGGTGCAGCAGGACGCACGGGTATGTGTAGTCTTCCTCGCCTAACAATGCTTTCTCCGCATGGATTTTCAACCCTTCCTTTTTCATTTGCGCAAAGGTCTGATACATGTAACCTAAGTACCGCCAATCATTGCGCAGACCACGGGCGGGATAGCCACTCGCATACCTGAACCCAAATTGCGGGTGAAGCAAGAACGTTATAGGCTCTACGTCCAACGTGTTTAGTGATTTTACATACTGCTCAACAACCTTGTTTGCGATTGCTATTTGCTTTAATATTTCTGACATCTTTTTTACTTTTTTAGTGTTCCGTTATTAATTGTTTGCATTGATACGTTGTAAAAATTGAAGGGGTGTTCCACCTGCTTGCAGATTGATTCTATAATGTCAATGTGCGTGATATCCTTTGGGAGCGCAGGGAAAAACAAGGTGAACCGTAGCTCCTCGTACCTGTGCTTGAAAAAATATTTGTCGGGTGCAGTTGGGATATTGAACGCATACACCAACCATAATACGTCCTTCGTTCCGACAGGTCTGATAAATATTTCAGGTCTGATATTCACCCACCATGCGCAGTTATATTTTTGGCACGGACGGGTCACGAAATGTATCACGGTGAGTTCCCCTTCGTCAACCTTTGTTTCAAATTCTTCGATTGTTTCTATCTGTTTCATGTTGTGTGGTTTAGAACATTGGTGGTTTAAATTCCTGCCCGTCAATCCTGAATAAGTAGAGATATTTCGCCCGCTTCCCGATGGGTGGCAACTGCATCATGGTCGTTTCTCCGAAGTGTTTCCATGCCGCTTTTAACATGGTATGGCTCGGCACACTAAGCATCGCCATCTCGTGTTTCTGATTCAGTTTGAAATACAAATCGTGGTCGCCCGTAATACCGATGGCGAAATTTTCATGTCCCGTTTTGACCATATCATTGATTAGGTCAATTACTTTGTTTCGTGTCTGCGTTTTCATTATTTCCAATTTTTGTAACAGTCTACCACCAATTACTATGCCAAATTCCATTTATCTTGTACTTAAAGGTTTGTTAATGTCAAAATATTGCACAAATTGGCACGGAAATTGGAATACAGTACTTGTAAGACGGAACGATAAATTGAGAGGAACGGACACCAATAGCAATGCAAGACGATAGAAAATGTTACAAGAATTCAGTAACCTAATTCAGTTACAAAAACACTTCAACAACGAATTAACCTGCGTACAATACCTCGAAAATCTAAAATGGAACGGCAAGCCCACATGTCCTAAATGTGGCTGGGAAAAAATATATCACATACCTACCCGTTTAAAACACCCTGACCTTGCGGGATACAAAGATTTTCAATGCTCCAACAAAGAGTGCAAGAAAATGTTTAGCACCTTGACCAACAGTATTTTTGAAGGCTCTAAAATTCAGTTGCAGGTATGGTTTGCTGCCATGTATTTAATCAGCGCACACAAAAAAGGTATCAGTTCACACCAACTCGCAAAAGACCTCGGAATTACACAGAAAAGTGCTTGGTTCGTCTTGCATAGAGTGCGAGCTTCCTTCGCTCCAAAACCAATTGACCAAAAAATATTAGGACTGTTCGCTGCCGATGAAACCTTTATTGGTGGCAAAAACAAAAACAGGCACGAAGATAAAAAAGTAGACAACTCACAAGGACGTAGCACTAAAGATAAAACACCTGTTTTCGGTATAATGCAAACAGGCGGTATCATACGCACAACGGTTATTCCAAACACTACTGCCGTTACCTTAAAACCAATAATGAAATCACTTGTAGAAAAAGGCTCGATAATAATTACCGATGAATGGCTCGGATATAACGGTCTGAAAAAAGATTACGCCCACATCAGGGTTAACCACAAGCAAGGAGTTTATACAAGTGGTGCATTTTCACCAAACAACGTTGAAAATTTTTGGAGCATCTTAAAAAGGGGTATCTACGGAATTTACCATCAAGTTTCACCAAAGCACCTGCATAGATATTGCTACGAATTTGAGTACCGTTTTAACCTTCGCAAAATGCAAGACGCAGCAAGGTTTATCAACACTATGAAACAAACTGACGGGAAACGGCTTACCTATAAAGGGTTAATCGCTAAACCTGCGCAGCCTGAAATTATGGTCGATGAAGACGGGGTGGTGATTGAGTAGTGTTAATTACTAAGTTCATCAATAACTTGATTTACTTCCGTTTTAGCAGTAGTGGATATGATATGGTATGTATACTTTAGAAATGGCATAATAAATAACGATAAAACGCTCATAATTATCGTTACAGCGATTGTAATTAATAACACCCATAAAAAATAAGCATTAAACCCAAACACCATATTAAGCATAAGCGAGCATAGTATTGCATGTAATGACATTACGAGTGTCGAACAAGCCAAATCTTTCATTTCTAAGTAAGTCCTGATTTTATCGCCCCCTATCTTTTTTTTGTGTTTTATATATCCCACTTGAAATAAAATACGCACACCTTTTTTAATCACAAACTCTAAATTCTGCGATAAATGAGTGCTATTTATAGAATTCATCCAATTAGTTATTTTTTTATCCCACATACTCGTTAAGATTTTTTCTCCGATTTTACATAGTAACTTATAAAAAAATATATATACCAATACCACAATAAACATAGACTGCCACCATAAATGGGAGTGAAAGAAAAGATAGTAATTGTGTGTTCTATCGTAATCTTCAATTTTCCATATATACAGGAAGGGGAATAGTACCTTCATAACAAACCCTGCTGTTATAAAACATAACACACTTCTGATAAACATCCTTATCCTTTCGGGATTCAACCCCATAAGCCCTAATATTAACCCTGCTATAAATGATATGATGCTCATTGAATTTGATGTTAAAATACTAAAGTAACATCAAATTCATTAAATGTGTATAGTTGCGCTCGTAATGCTACTCAATCAATTTAAATTTAGAGAATAATTTCTCATTGTAAATTTTATAAGAAATCATGTACGACTTTATTGCTTCAATTATCAGCAATATGATAATCAACAACGTCACTAAAATAATGCTCTGCATATTCGTGAAAAATAACACCACTATTAATTGAGTAATTAATAGCGCAACACCATCAATATTGTCTATGCTTTTCTCACTTAATTTTGGAAGTTTAACATCGTTTGAGACCGTTGTATATTGTTTGTAAAATGGTATTTTATGTAGGATAGCTGTCAACTTCTCATTTGACATATCCATTATTTCGTTTTCCTGTGCAGTATCTAACATCGCTAAAGTAGACATTAATCTTGTTGCCTTATTCCTCATTCTATTCACAAGTAGAATGTTGAATATCCATTTAATTAAGACTGATAAAATTAAATCAAATAAAAACCATGTCACGATAAGCATTGCAAATGGCTTTAAGAAATACCCTGTAGAAAAGAAATTCCAAACCTCATCCACATTTTTAGATAAAGTAAAATCCGATACAAAGTGCTTGTATAAAAAGCACGATATAACTAATAAGAAAACCGTCCTCATTGCTTTGACAATATTTATGATAATCGAAAATGGGTCTCCATTTATTAACGACTCAAAGATGAATTTTAAAATTGCTTCCATAAATTGATAGTTTAATCAAAAATATGAAAACTGATATTAAATCTGTATTTTTATATTATTACTGCATTTGGTATATCATTGCCTAAATTTACTCTTTGTAAATCGTTCCTCGTTAATCCATAAAGAAGACTCGCTTTTTACTATTCTAAGCATGTCTGAAATAGATTGGGCAGGATTCAGGCCAACGAAGAAATGTAAATGATCGGGCATATTGTTTATCGCCAGCATTTTGTGATTGTGATTCTGAACAATAGCGGATATATATAGCCGTAGCCGTTCATCCCATTCTACATTTAACATCGCTGCGCGGTATTTTACAGCAAAAACGCAATGAATATAGAGTTGAGTGTAAGTATTTGGCATGGAGATATTTTTGAAAACAAATTATTGATATTTTTTGATTTGTGAAATAGGTTGCCCCGATAAATCGGGGCCGCATAATTGGGGGCGACAAATACTACAAAGCTTAAACACCTAACGGTGTTTGATTTTGAGATTTTTCAAAGAAATCTGTTGCGAAAAGGTTAAAGTGGGCATTTTAGAATAGGGAAGATGCGCTTTAACCGGACGCAGATCAGCAAAAAACTGCCCTCTATTCGTTATTTTTGTTCAAAAGGTACACCATTGAGGATATATACGGAAGGTCTTGTAAAGCAATACGGCAAGCGCACTGTGGTAAACAATGTGTCTTTTGATGTGCACCAGGGCGAAATTGTGGGTTTGCTGGGTCCTAACGGGGCCGGTAAAACCACTTCTTTTTATATGGTTGTGGGCCTCGTAAAGCCTGATAAGGGGGATGTATACCTGGATGGGGAGAATATTACGAAGCTGCCCATGTACAAACGTGCGCAGATGGGTATTGGTTACCTGCCACAGGAAGCTTCTATATTCCGTAAACTGTCTGTTGAGGATAATATTTCTGCCGTGCTGGAAATGACCAAGTTGACGAAGGGCGAGCAGCTTAAAAAACTGGAAGAGCTACTGGAAGAATTTCACCTTACCCATGTACGCAAAAGTAATGGCGATGTGCTGAGTGGTGGTGAAAGGCGCCGTACGGAAATAGCGCGCGCCCTGGCGGTAAATCCCAAGTTCATATTGCTGGATGAGCCGTTTGCCGGTATTGACCCAATAGCCGTGGAAGACATTCAGAGCATTGTGGCAGCTCTTAAATTCAAGAACATTGGGATCCTTATCACTGATCATAATGTGCAGGAGACACTGTCTATTACAGACAGGGCATACCTGCTGTTTGAAGGTAAGATTCTCAAGGCGGGTTCAGCAGAAGAACTGGCGGCAGATGAACAGGTAAGGAAGGTTTACCTGGGACAGAATTTCGAATTGAAGAGAAAGAATATAGCACCGATACTCCCACCTGTTACAATGGCTGGCGGGGAGTTGTAAAAGAGGTTAAAGGGTTAAAAAGTTAAGTAGTCAATAGGTTAAAATTCCCGTAACTATTTATCTTTTAACGAATTACCCTCTTAACTAATTAACTTTTTTTATGAGCATTATAAGTCCTGCATTTAAAGGTTTTATCAAGTTGCGCCAGAGCGCGATAGATAACTTTATGCACAACCCTATCGACACACAGCAGCAGGTATTCAACCATCTTATCGGATCGGCACAGTTTACCGAATATGGCAAGAAATACAATTTCGAGCGAATAGACAGTATCGCGGAATTTCAGAAGAATGTACCTATCAACAATTATGAATCACTGAAGCCGTATATACAACGCATATTTGAAGGCAACCAGAACATATTGTGGCCATCGCCCATAACGTGGTTTGCAAAATCGAGCGGCACTACAAGTGATAAAAGTAAATTCATACCGGTAAGTAAGGAATCGCTTGATGATACGCATTTCCGTGGAGGGAAGGATGTACTGGCGCTTTACCTGCGACAGAACTCACAATCTTCAGTCACTTCCGGTAAATGCCTGGTACTTGGTGGCAGCCACCAGGTAAACCAGATGAACGCAGCTTCTTTTTTCGGTGATATATCGGCAGTAATGCTACAGAATATGCCGCTGGCGGGGCAATTATTCCGCCTGCCGGAACTGTCGATTGCCCTGATGACAGAGTGGGAAGAGAAGATAGAGCGCATGGCGCACAGTACCATAAAGGAGAATGTGACCTATATAGCCGGCGTGCCCACTTGGACCATAGTGTTGCTGAAAAGGATATTTGAAATAACCGGTACCAACAACCTGCTGGATATATGGCCTAACCTGGAATTGTACATACACGGTGGTGTGAACTTTACGCCATACCGCAGGCAATTTGAACAATTCGTGCCATCACCGAATATGTATTACCGGGAAACTTATAATGCATCTGAAGGCTTTTTTGCCGCACAGGATAGGGACGATGAAGAAGGTATGCTGCTGTTCCTGAACCATGGCATATTCTACGAGTTCATGCCAATGGACGAGTACGGCAAAGAAAACCCGCGCACGCTTACCCTGAAAGAAGTGGAACCCTATAAGAATTATGCAATTGTTATCAGTACCAATGGCGGCCTGTGGCGCTATGTGGTAGGAGATACCATACAGTTCACCTCGCTCGATCCGTTCCGTATTAAAGTAACGGGCAGGCTGAAACACTTTATCAATGCTTTTGGTGAAGAAGTGATCGTGGATAATGCAGACAATGCCATAGCCATAGCCTGTGCAGAGACCGGCGCTGTGGTGGTTGACTATTCTGCCGCGCCTGTGTATATGACCGGGCAGAACAACGGCGCTCACGAGTGGGTGATAGAATTTGAGCACCTTCCTGTGCCACTTGCCCGTTTCACTACCTTGCTCGATAAATCACTGCAGGCCATCAATTCAGACTACGAAGCCAAGCGGCATAAGGATATAGCCCTGCGTATGCCCATAGTGCATGAAATGCCCAAGGACGGCTTTAAACGCTGGCTGAAAGACAAGGGGAAGCTGGGCGGACAAAACAAAGTGCCCCGCCTGAATAATGAGCGCAAGTATATTGAGGAAATGCTGGCTTACGTTTATAGTTAAGGCAAAAGGTAAAAAGCAAAAGCCAAAAGTGTGGGGAGTAGGCGGTTATTTTTCTTGAATAACGTATAGTATCATTTTAGGGGTAACATTTTCTGATGGATGGTAAGCAGGATTACATAACCCTTGCTTATACGGTATCACATTTTTTGACGGACACATGTAACGAGAGAGGCTAACAGTGAGCTTAGGCATTATCCCATTATAACCATCAGCCATTTTTGCCTCATCGATACCTTCTGATCCACGCATCCAAAGTTTTGTTTGTTTCTTTTGCCATTCATCGTATACTGTTTTATCTCTTGCCTCATAGAAATAATAAAGATTTGCCGGGCATAATTGTGCCACCGCCTTTTCTATGCGGGATAATGAAGATGGCATTCTGTCATTAAGAACAGCCGATATTTCAAATCTCCTGTAAGCATGGGTCTTTAAAAGCTCTGCGAATTCCTGATAATTTTTGTTGTGAAAATAGTATCCGTTATCTGATAGCATCATTTTTTCCATCAACTCCAGCACATCGGGCGCTGCATAGCCGTTCAAGATGCCTTGTCTGAGAGATGCTAGATAATCTTCATAATGCAGATGATCGTGTAAAGCCAGGATATTGGCATAGAGCGACCCGTTCGCCAAAGAAGGCCATCCATTTTTCTTTATGTAGTTGTATAAGTAATCGGAATGGATACTGTCCGTGATACGGATACGTTTAGCAGCTTTATCGCAAGTCAGGCTATCGCCGCAATTTTCGGCAGACCGTTTAGCTGCAATGTCTTCCATGTACATTGCTTTGAACTTGGTGTAGCTCTCCATTTTTGTAGCATTATATGCAGCAGTAAACAGGGCAGTATATTTTTCCCTTGCTGTATTTGTGAGTGTAAAACGTCTTAGCAGGAATACATTTATTGAATCAGGGGTCTGATCCATGAACATAAAATACAGAGGATCAACCTTGAGTAGCGAAACTCCTGCATTCACACTATCTTTTTTATGGGAAAAGCTATCAGTGAGCCGGTAGTAGTCGAATACCGAATGTGTTGCAGGTTGTGCAAAAGCAGGTGCACAATACCCAATAAGAAGGAACACAAAAACATACCGGTATAGCATATTATTAAGTTTGCCCGACGACCGGGAGATAAGCTAAATTACTTTCCCTTCTTCTTTGGCGCCTGTTTAATGACTGGCCTGGCAGCTACAGGGGCAACTTTTGGTTTAGGCATCTGTTTGTCCTTGGGCAGTTCCCAATTCTTTATTTTTTCAGAAAGCTTCAATACAATACCACTGTTGCACATATAGAGCAGCATCATTGGGATAGCTTTGAAGAGGCCACGCTTGGTGGTATTGATGATATCAAACAGTGGCAGCAGGTAACCAAGCAGGGGCAGGCCAAAATATATTACGGTTATGCCAAATAATGCATAACGTGATTCCAGGTTGAACTTCCGCACGAAGATAAGGTCTGCAATAAGTAGGCCCATAAATACATACATGAAGTAACCATAAACTACCAAACCCTGGTGCCCGAAAATAAGCACGGAGTTCATGGCCTTTATCCTTTCGAAGAAGTAGGATATATCCGCAAGATTTGGATTAAGATCATTGCTGGCGTTAAATGGTATGGGTACGAACAACCGTACGAAAATATGGATGCAGATGAAGTAGAATACAAGAGGAACAGCGATCATCATGCCCAGCCTTATCGCTACCTGCTTTAAAGGCATCCGCTCTTTAAAAAAAGTATACAGCGGCAACAGCGCCATCATGCTGATGAGTACTACTGTTTCTACGCGCACGTAAGTAGCTATGCCAAACAACAATACCGAGAATGCAAAATAGTTGGTTTGTTTGTTTTCAAGGTACTTGACAAGGAAGTAGAAGCCGCTGAAGAAAAAGATCATGTTGCTGTAATCATAGAGCATCACAAATGAGTATGCAAACAGGTCGGGCACGCCCATGAAGAAGAACAGCAGCATACTGGCAAGGAAGGGCGTCAACCGCTCCCTGAGGATAGAGTATATGAATACCACAAACGGCAGGTAAAGAACGCTCATCCATAACTGGCCAAACGGCTGCACGAGTAACTTATAAATGATCTGCAGGCAGGTGATATAGGGCGACTTAAAATAGTTGTTCGTGGTATGCAGGTCTATGGTGTAAACAGAGCTGATCATGTTTTTTTCACGTACAGCATACTCTGCCAGCAACTCAGGCCCCGAGAGCATATCGCGCGGGGTAGGAGGGTAATAATAACAGCGCCACACACTCAGCACTATAAGCCCGAGGCACAAAGCCAGGAAAGGCAGTTCATATATCTCCGGTAAAACGATCTTCGGGAATGCCGGCCGCTTGAAATTTATGAGCAGCGGTATAGTGAACAGGAATGTCCAGATGGCGAGTGTAATAAAGATAGAGTTGAACGTGATAGGGATGCCCATTATCTGCACAAAACAAGGTGCAAATGACAATATCGGTACACCCAGCAAGAATGAAAAGCAAGTGGCCTGAACAGGGGGTAACTGTAGTTTGAACAGGCGCAGCAAGCCCCTGCCTGAGAGGTAGTGCGCCATAACCAGAAATATCAACCCCGGGAAGTTCATGCTACTTAATGAATTTTTTATAAATGGTGATGAGGCTATCTAACTGTGGTTTTGATTTTACCTGCATGATGCGGATGTCGGTCTTCTTGGTAATAAGAATGACCCAGTTCGCACTTTCCACATCGGGGCTATTTGCCCATACGGCATTTATACCGGTGAAATAATAGAACACGGCTGGCTCAGGCATATCAAATTCGGGTACATTAATAGCCCGCAGGTAATCATTATTGGGCAGCAGCAGTTTCACCCCCTTGGCATTATGCTTTTCGAGGAAGCGCTTCATGTCCATTAAGGTAATGTAGGTGCCGCCAAAGCGATATTGCCGCCTGAATTGAACATCGAGGTTTTGCGCCTGGTCTATGATGCTGTTATTGGTATTGATGATCTTCCCAAACAGCCACTCATTATAGAACGGAACCATAAAGTACATTATGATCACGAGTACGGCAGTGAGGAACAAGTTGAATTTGGTGAAATTCATAATCGGGCAACACAAAAATAGCAGAATAAATGAATGGCAAAATATTTTTTGCTGATTTTATTTGACTGCCGGGTTCCAAATGAAAATGGCTGCCTTTGCGGGGCAGCCATTTTTCTAATACTGAATTGAAAATTAAGCGTTTGTATCTTCTGTGCTTTCAGTTTCCTGGGCCGGAGCTTCCGTAACTTCAGGAGCAGCAGTTTCTGCTGCAGGAGCTGTAGTTGCAGCAGGCTTCTTAGCGCCGGTGCTTCTGCGGCTACGACGTGTTTTCTTGGCAGCAGCAGCTTCTGCATCTTTACCGTATATCTCGTT
Organism: uncultured Bacteroidota bacterium; assembly: GCA_903821975.1. GTDB lineage: Bacteria > Bacteroidota > Bacteroidia > Chitinophagales > Chitinophagaceae > Nemorincola. Next base: position 491 of record CAIJNJ010000096.1, on the reverse strand, counting down.
AAAGTCTACCAGTTCTATCAATGCCATATCAGACGCATCACCTGCGCGGCGTGGCAACTTTATGATACGTGTATAACCACCCGGGCGGTTAGCCACCATATCACCTATTACGCCAAACAATTCCTTGATGGCTTCTTTATCCTGCAGGTAGCTGAATACGATACGACGATTATGCATAGTATCTTCTTTACTGCGGGTAATGATCGGCTCAGCATATACACGCAAAGACTTTGCTTTTGCCAAAGTAGTGGTGATACGTTTGTGCTCAATAAGCTGGCTGGTAAGATTTGCAAGCAGGGCAGCGCGATGTGAGGCGGTGCGGCTTAAATTTTTGATCTTGTCTCCGTGACGCATGACGTTTGTGTTTTAATTCCCCCATACCGTGTCAGGAATTATGAGGTACTTTGTGATATAATTCCCATAACCGTCTGGGTTATGAGGTACTTTGTGATATAATTCCCATAACCGTCTGGGTTATGAGGTACTTTGTG
>CAIJNJ010000095.1 GCA_903821975.1 uncultured Bacteroidota bacterium | reverse complement strand
TTCCCTTTTATCTCTATTCGCCGGCTGGAATGAATGGTTATTAAGACACTGCCATTAAGCGCGCTGATGGCATACCTAAGTGGTTGCTTCTGCTCTGTTTTAAAAATTGCAATGCGTGAATCATCAGAAAAAACCGTATCGTTTTTTATAGATATTTTCTGAGCAAAAGAGGCGTATGCAAGCAGAATAGCGTTCAAAACCAACAGATATTTTTTCATGATGATCAATTATTAATTGTTAGTTTATGTAAGCTATATAAAATATTTCTCTTTTAAAAGCTATTGCCCGGAAAACATACTACAAACCTGCAAAAAGAGTATTTTTAAATTGTAACAATACGTGCAATATGAAACATATCCTCTTTATAGTTTTGGTGCTGTCTATGTTATGTATTGCACCATGCACACAGGCAGGCTTTTTGGTAAAGAAAGCTAACCTGGCAAATAACCGTGTCGCCCATATGCAAGTGAGTTCAAAAATATCTGCCCATAATAAGCATACAAACCTATTTTCAAAACTAAATGATCACTTATGGATGTTGCGGCCATACCGACTGCATAAGCAAAGCGAGTGGGTAGGCATTGCGGCCATAGCCTGCGGCATCATAGGTCTCTTTGTACCAGGACCAAATTTGCTGGCTATCTTATTTGGTGTGCTTGGAATGGGCAGGGGGTGCAAAGTAGAGGGGTTGGCAATAACCGGCTTCATTATGGGCATGCTTGAGCTTATTTTATTCCTGCTGGCGCAAACAGTACTTGTCTCCCTTATCCTGTTATAAGCGCTGGTAGCGGGATTTGCAGGGGAGTATACACTTTATCTGATATTTACTATATTTGGTTCCATAAACTATAGATTTATGAAGAATAAGTTACTATGCCTGTTTTCGATCATTTTCTTGTTTTCCATGATGCCAACTGCAGAGGCTGGGTTCTTTGTTAAGAAGCACGCTGTGGCTGTAGCTACTGCAAACCATCAATCGGAACTGAAGAGCGGGAAAGTAACGCATATTTTCAATGGTCTTAAAAATGTTAAGAACCGTCCGTACTATCCCTTTGCATATGGTGGCTGGATAGGGTTCTTCGCGCTGATCTTCGGTATTGCAGGTTTCTTCTGGGGTGGCTTTGCCGTATTAGCAATGCTATTTGGCCTTTTTGGAATGGGCCGTCGTCACAGGAATACGGGTATGGCCATAGTAGGCTTTGTTCTCGGTATTACAGCCATACTACTCTCTATTTTCCTTAAATTCTCGGGATTCCCGATCTTTTAGTTTCTCGCAAACCTGCCTGCCGGTAGGCAGGGGCGCAAAGGCGCGGTTAGAGATTACGAGATAAGTCAAGCGCGCGAAGTATGAGCGCTTGCCTTAAAGAATTATGGGGTATTATTGACCTTATAAACGGAAACGAGCTGGTCAGAGAAGACCTCAGTTAAATAACTGCCGGGTTCTACTTTTATATTGTTCATTCTTTCGTCCGGGCCTATATATACATAGCGCACGTTCAGCTTTTCCAGTTGGGCTTTTTGGTTGTTACCCAGTAACGGGCCTGCATAAATACTTCTTACAATGCCTGCGGTTTCGCTATAATGAGGGGTAACGCTGTAATGTGCTGCCACCACTTGGGCATCAGAATATTTGGCCATACGCAGGGATGTAGCAGGCATAGCCAGAACGACCTCATCCTGCTTTACATGAGTGCTGAGCCAATCCCACGCGGCTACTTCGGCTTTGTTGGCGTAAAATATCGGTGTTTTTGCCGGGTCGGAAAAATTCTTCGTGTAATAGAGCACAATGGAAATGTTGCTTACAATAACGCAAAGCACAATGATAGTGGCCAGGGCATAATTCTGCACTTTTTGTTTTTGCAGGTCATACTTTACCGAGCAGCCTAATAATGCAAGCGGTACAGCAAGGTAAACACCGATCTGCGGGCTCCAGCCTATCACAGGAAAGTATCTTCCCAAATGGATGAGCAGGAAGGTGGACAAAAACCAAATGACAAGAAATTTTTCGGTTTTACTGAATGGATTGTTCCTGGCCTGAATCAATCGGACAATGGCCAGTATACCCACTACGCCAAAAGCAAGGTAGTGCCATACTACAGAGGGAAGGCTATCAACATTCAACCCTTGTGTAGACCAATCTTTGAATGCATCATTGAACTTAAAGAGCCAGATGTTGTATAGCAGCACCGGGATGATCATTACCAGCGGCAGCACCCTTTTCATTAATTGCGGAAGGTTGAATTTTATACCTCCGTTAGTAATTAGTATGTATAACGGGAACACAATAAGCGGCGGCAGAATATCATATGGGCGTATAAGGCCAATAATATTAAAGAACAGCCCAGATAGCAGGTAGTAGCTGGTTTTATTATTGCGCTCACCAAGCAGGAAGAAAGCATATGCAATAAGTATAAGTCCGTGTGGAAACGAAAAGTTGGGATTGGTGGTGGCCTGCTGGAAGGGTAAAAACCCAAAACGCATATCCAGTATGCCGGCATGGGCAGTATCAAGGCTGATAAGATGAGCGCTGTTCAGCATGGCGAATATAAACCCGAAACCTCCTGTAAACAGTAAAATGATAGCACAGGCCAATACCTGTGTCGCCGTGGGCAGTACTATCCTTGCCACCATAAAGATGCCAATGGTGAGCAGCAATATGCCCATATACCGCCATGTATAATAAATGGCATTTTCAGACATGCCTGTGAGCCGCTGTATGGTACCGACCAGCCAGAATTGAAGGTTTACAAATGCAGGTTTATTGGGTAAATAGGTAAGCCGGTTATTGAAAATAAACTTACCATCTTTTGCTTCCCTGATGAAGGAGAAATACATATCCTGGTCAGGGGTATAGATGATCTGGCCGAGGAATTTGTTTTCGGCGGAGGTTTTGTGCTCAGCGTAAATATATGGGATGGAGCTTTCGGCAAACACGACCAGGGAAATGATCCCGATAAGTAGCGCTAATGTAGAATTTTTCAGTGTAAAGCTATTGCCCATACTGCAAACAAAAGTAGGCGATAAAATGAGATTT
>CAIJNJ010000094.1 GCA_903821975.1 uncultured Bacteroidota bacterium | reverse complement strand
GCAGTAACGGTTTGTTATTATTTTTACTACGTTTGAATAGCCCCATATTTTTGTGTTTTGGTCGTTCTTAACCAAAGGTATGGCCGCTATTCAGGCAAAAAAGTTTCGGATAGTTGTGCCCCCGCACATCAATATCCCTTAAGGTAAAATAGTACATGCCCTGCCTGCCGGGGTAAAAGCCTGCGATTTGTGCATCCTTGCTGCCGGCAAGCACCTGCAGCATATCATTGACAGAGTTTACCGCCATATTGTTGATGCTGATGATCACAAACCCTTTCGCCATTTTCATTTGTGTTTGTTTCGCTAATGTACCATTCCCCGGATCCGTTACTTCGAGGCCATTAGCAGTATTATAGCTTATTTTCTCCCTGTCTGTCAGCGGGCGGAAAGTAGCGCCCAGCACCTTTGTTTGTGATGTGCTCTTAATGATGTCTGTCGTGCCGTTGATATTGGTAAGGTGCACACTCGTGGTAAATGGTTTTCCGCTGCGCAGGTAGGTAACGCTTACGTTATCTCCCGGCTGGTAGCGGGCTATCTGTTCCTGTACTTCGCTTTGGTTATTTACAGCCTCACCGTTTATCTGCGTAATGAAATCACCCTTTTGGATGCCTGCTTTGGCAGCACCGCCGTTTGGTAATACCTTCACTACATATACACCATCCGATTTGTCAAGCCCGGTTTCTGCAAGCTGCTGCGGTGTGGCTAACCTGCTATCTAAGTATTCTACACCCATCACTGCACGCTGCACTGCTCCATACTTCATAAGGTCATTTACCGCCTTGCGTACTATATTAGCAGGAATGGCATAAGAATAGCCGGCATAAGAGCCAGTGGGAGAGGCTATGGCGGAGTTAATACCTATCAGTTGCCCAGATGTATTTACTAATGCGCCCCCGCTGTTACCGGGGTTCACTGCCGCGTCTGTCTGTATATAAGATTCCACCGCAGAGAGCTGTTTGTTGATGCCGAGTGAGCGACCTTTGGCACTTACTATACCTGCCGTTACGGTCGCATCGAGGTTTAACGGGAAACCTACTGCCAGCACCCATTGCCCCAGTTTCACATCATCACTGTTGGCAAATTCCATATAGGGCATCGTCTTGTCTGTTTCAATTTTTATTACGGCAATATCTGTGGCGGGGTCTGTGGCCACCACTTTTGCCTTGGTGGTATGTTTGTCGTCAAATGTTACCGTTACGTCATTCGCGTCTGCCACCACGTGATTATTGGTAACTATATAGCCATCCGGAGATATCACCACGCCGGACCCCGATCCGTTTTGTTCCGGTATCACATACCGCTGCGCCCCGAAAAGCTGGCTGAACACATCGTTCGTATTGTCCACGTAGGTGCGTGCATTTGTTATTGTCTTAATATGCACTACCGCTTTTACCGAAGCCGCGGCTGCTGCTTCAAAATTCACCGGCCCGCTGCTTGGCGGCGTGGTTCCGTTGTTATAAGCAACGTAATTTACGGGTAATGTCCGCTGTGTTTTTGCAACATCAAAATACGGGCCCTCCCGATAGCTATCGGGATGAAAATGCGACACCATGAAAAGTGTCATTACAGATGTCAGTGCAGCTGTAAAGATGACTGGAAATAATTTGAATTTCATAGCTAAATCCTTTTTGTGTTTTGATTATTATGAAATAAGTACATCAAAAATATCGCCGATAGTCATTACAAAAATGTTAAAAACGAATAATGGAAAGTTAAAGAATTTTCAACTCATTTTTGTTGATCAAATCTGCTTTGAAAAGCGGAATTTCCCATCTGACCATATCGCTGCAACGGGAGAAATGTTGCCATACCGTATATTGGGTAAAAATTCACAATTTTCACATATCCCCTTTGTCCGTTTTTCACATTAAAATCTTACCTTTGCACCTCAAATTCAAAATTTAAACAATTTAACTACATAAAAAATGGGAGATTTACGCTTACAGCGCAACTTTGGTATTGCGGCCCACATCGATGCCGGCAAGACGACAATGACAGAACGTATCCTTTACTATACCGGTGTGAACCATAAGATCGGTGAGGTGCATGAAGGCGCCGCTACGATGGACTGGATGGCACAGGAGCAGGAGCGTGGTATCACGATCACTTCAGCAGCTACTACCTGCTTTTGGAACTATCCGACTGTTCAGGGTAAAAAATTGCCTGAATCAAAAAACTATAAATTCAACATCATCGATACTCCCGGTCACGTGGACTTTACCATTGAGGTAGAGCGCTCACTCCGCGTACTGGATGGCCTTGTGGCTTTATTCAGCGCCGTTGATGGTGTGGAACCACAGTCTGAGACCGTTTGGCGCCAGGCTAACCGTTACAAAGTACCACGTATCGGTTTCGTAAACAAGATGGACCGCGTAGGTGCTGACTTCCTGATGGTGGTACAGCAGGTAAAAGATATGCTCGGTGCAAAATCAGTACCGCTGCAATTACCTATCGGTGCAGAAGACCATTTTAAAGGTATCGTTGACCTCATTACCATGAAGGGTATCATATGGGACGATACTACCCAGGGTATGACCTACACTGAAGTGCCTATTCCTGATGATATGAAGGAGGATGCCGATTTCTGGCGTGCACACCTCGTAGAAGCAGTTGCTGAATACGATGATAAACTGATGGAGAAATTCTTCGAAGATCCTAACAGCATCTCTGAAGACGAAATACATATCGCAGTACGTAAGGCATGTCTTGACCTGAGCATTGTACCAATGCTTTGCGGATCGGCATACAAGAATAAAGGTGTTCAGGTAGCGCTCGATTGCGTTATCCGTTATCTGCCCGGCCCTCTGGATATCGAGGCTATCAAGGGTACTAATCCTGATACCGGCGAAGAGATCCTGCGTCATGCGGATCCTAAGGAACCATTCTCCGCGCTTGCGTTCAAGATCATGACCGATCCGTTCGTAGGTCGCCTGGCGTTCTTCCGTTGCTACTCCGGTCACCTCGATGCTGGCAGCTATGTACTTAACGTACGCAGTGGCAAGAACGAGCGTATCAGCCGTATCATGCAGATGCACGCCAACAAACAAAACCCGATCGACTTCATCGAAGCAGGTGATATCGGTGCAGCGGTAGGTTTCAAGGAAATCAAGACAGGTGATACGTTGTGCGACGAAAAGCACCCGATCATGCTGGAGAATATGTTTATCCCGGAGCCCGTTATCTCTATATCTGTAGAGCCTAAAACTCAGGCAGATGTGGACAAAATGGGTATGGCTATCGCCAAGCTGGTTGAGGAAGATCCTACACTGCGTGTAAAGACAGATGAAGACACCGGCCAGACCATCCTCAGCGGTATGGGTGAGTTACACCTTGAGATCATCGTTGACCGTATGCGTCGCGAGTTCAAGGTTGAGATCAACCAGGGCGCGCCGATGGTTGCTTATAAGGAAGCATTTACGCTTACTGTTGAGCACCGCGAAATATACAAGAAACAAACAGGTGGTCGTGGTAAGTTTGCCGATATCTATTTCGAGATCGGACCGGCTACTCCTGAGTTCCTGGCAGAAGGCAAAGGCCGCTTCCAGTTCATCAACGAAATATTCGGTGGTTCTATCCCACGTGAGTTTATCCCTGCTATACAGAAGGGTTTTGAAAACTCAATGGGTACCGGGCCGCTCGCAGGTTTCCCTGTAGAGAGCATGAGGGTGCGCATATTTGATGGTTCTTTCCACCAGGTGGATAGTGACTCTATGTCTTTCGAGCTTTGCGCTAAATCCGGTTTCCGTGAGGCTGGTAAAAAAGCCAAGACCGTTATACTCGAGCCTATCATGAAGGTGGAAGTAACTACACCCGACCAGTACATGGGTGATGTGACCGGTGACCTTAACCGTCGTCGCGCTATGCTGGAAGGTATGGACAGCCGTAACAACCTGCAGATCATCAAGGCGAAAGTGCCGCTGAGCGAAATGTTCGGTTACGTTACACAGCTCCGTTCATTGTCTTCAGGCCGCGCTACATCAGTAATGGAATTCAGCCATTACACTGCTGCTCCACGCAACATCGAGGAAGAAGTAGTAGCAAAGACCAAAGGCAAAGTACACGCTTAATTCCTTTGGAATCAGGAATTGGTAATTAGCTATTTGGATTGTATTTATAATAACCGTCCCGCATCCGCGGGACGGTTTGTTTTTGGAGCTTATTTTGGTAGAAATGCGGTATAAAATATGACTTTGCGTCTTCGCGTCTTTGCAGTTAAATGAAACGGTTCACCACCTGCCGCAGCGCCACAAGCCTTTCCAGCAAGGGTTCCAGCAGGTCCAGGTGCAGCATATTCGCACCATCTGATTTGGCATTCGCAGGGTCAGGATGAGTTTCTATGAACAGGCCATCTGCGCCTACCGCTACACCGGCGCGGGCTATGGTCTCTATCATTTGCGGATTGCCGCCGGTTACACCACTGGGTTGGTTTGGTTGTTGTAAAGAGTGTGTGCAGTCCAGAACAACAGGCACCTGCATTCCCTGCATTACAGGTATGCCGCGGTAGTCAACAACCAGATCTTGATAACCAAACATAGTGCCTCTTTCTGTGACTATAATGCTGTCATTGCCGCTAATCCGTATTTTGTCTATCGCGAATTGCATGCCTTCAGGCGAGAGGAATTGCCCCTTCTTCACATTTACTGTTTTCCCTGTTTGTGCCGCAGCAATCAGCAGGTCCGTCTGGCGGCACAGGAATGCAGGTATCTGCAGCACATCTACGTATTCAGCCGCCATGGCAGCCTCGTCTGCGGTATGTATGTCTGTCACCACTGGTATACCAAATCGTTGCCGCACCCCACCCAGTATCTCTAAAGCAGGTATATCGCCTATCCCTGTGAAGCTGTCTATGCGGCTGCGGTTAGCCTTGCGGTATGATGATTTGAAGATAACAGGTATTTTAAGCCGCTCACATATCCGCACTATCTTTTCGGCAGTGTGCATCACCGTTTTTTCATCTTCCACCACACATGGCCCTGCAATCAGTAAGAAGTTATTGGCGGTGGTGTCCTGAGTTGAGAATAGGTCTTTGCTGTGCGAAAACATGGTCTATGGGGCTAATTGGAAAAGCAAGATAGTACCTTTGGCAGAGAATAGGAATATGAAAGCCAATATGGACATTATCTTGTCACGGCTACCTTTCTGACAAACATTCCTCGGTCGGTCTGCACATGCAAAAGATACAGCCCTGCGGCCCAGTTTGATGTGGTAATGCTCAGCTCATTATCTTTTACAGATTCGTATGATACTGCTACATGCTTGCCCAGTATATCAGTAGCAATAACGGACAATGGTCGTAACACGCCAGCACGGATATGGATAATATCAGTTGCCGGATTTGGGTATATGGCTATATCATTTTCCGACGCAATGTTTTGTGCGAACGTCGCCGCTGGGGGCGGACTGTATACAACGTCAAGTGTATTAATTGTAGCTCCGGTAAGTACATCGGCAATAATAAATATCGTTAACAGCGGGTAATGATAACCCGGCATATACCAGTAGAAAATGCTATCTCTGTCTGTTGATGTACCGCTTGATACGGTAGTAGAGGTATAGACAGAGTGCGATATGCGCAGCACATTCGTGTAGGTGCCTGATGGCAATATCAGCGTGCCATACCCATCCGCAAGCATAGTATCAACCTGCTGCGAAGACTGAGCAGAGGAATAAACAATATACGCGCATGAATCATTAAGGGCATTGCCAAACGTGAAAGGATAGGAAAGGTAAGTGGCAGGTTTTGTCTCGAAAATACAGCCGGCTCCGCCTGTAGCCGGGGGGAAATAAGCACCTGTGTCTCTCATCGCATGGGTAGAAGTGTTGTAATAAACATATTCTCCGTTAGCGCTTAAATATTCGGCCAATGTAACCCCGGGAAATGAATCTGTGTAAGGCGTTGCGGCACCATCAAGTACGGTAACTGTATCGCGTGAGGTTACCGAAAGACTGCTGTAATCCCATGTAATATTGCTGCCCGTATCACCTGTAGGTACACCGGTAGTGTTGCAAAAATACCTGTAGTATATGTCCCCTATGACCGGTGTGGATGTAGCTGCCGTAAGTGTAGGCTGGGCAGCGGCTGTTAAGCCGTCAATAATGGTGTAAACGATAAGCAGGGCTTTCTTCATACGAGGTTGGTACTCCCATTGATCAAATACAAGTTGTAAATTACCCGGGGTACCTCAAATATATATAATTCGAAATGAATTCCTATATAATATCAGCACTCACTTAAACTAATAGGAAGCTGCACTGCAAGGCCCCCTTCTGCGGTTTCCTTGTATTTGTGGTTCATATCCTGTGCGGTTTCCCACATGGTGTTTACCACAGTGTCTAATGAGATACGCGCATGGTCCGGGTTGCCTTGCAGTGCCAGTTGCGAAGCTGTGATGGCCTTTATGGCGCCCATAGTATTGCGCTCTATACACGGCACCTGTACCAGGCCGCCCACGGGGTCGCAGGTAAGGCCCAGGTGGTGTTCCATAGCTATTTCCGCGGCCTGCAGGCACTGCTCCATAGTGCCGCCCAGAGATTCGGTAAGTGCGGCCGCGGCCATTGATGAGGATACGCCTATTTCCGCCTGGCAACCGCCCATAGCAGCAGAAAGGGTCGCACCCTTTTTAAAGATACTGCCTATTTCAGAGGCAGTGAGCAGGAATTTTATTATCTTATCATCATCATAGCCATCGCAGAAAGCTATGTAATACAGCAGCACTGCAGGTACCACACCGGCAGCGCCATTGGTAGGGGCTGTTACCACCCGGCTGAAGGATGCATTCTCTTCATTCACAGCAAGCGCAAAACAGCTCACCCAGTCCAGCGTATACATGAACGATTGCCCCCCGCTACGGATAACCGTAAGCCATTCGTCGAAATTATTGTATGTTTTTCCGGCAGTAAGTTTTTTATTGAGCGCATCTGCACGGCGCTGCACATCCAGCCCGCCGGGTAATTTACCGCCTATATGGCATCCCCTGAAAATGCAGTCACGCATAGTTTCCCAGATTCGCAATACACCTTTTCGTGTATCTGATTCACTGCGTATTGCCTTCTCATTTTCCATTACCACACCCGATATGCTAAGCCCTGTTTTTTCGCAGGCTTTTTCAAGGTCGTCGGCTAAAACTATTGGATAAGGAAGCTTTATATGGCCATCATGCCCATTTTCTTCACCCTCTTTAACCACAAACCCCCCGCCGATAGAGTAGTAGGTTTGGGCTATCTCATCACCATTGTCAAACGAGCACAAAAAAGTTAGTGCATTAGGATGATAAGGCAAACTTTCATCAAAAAGAAATACAATATCCGCAGCAGGGTCAAAGTCTACTTCATGCTCACCGTTCAGTAATAGTTTCTTGCGGTCTGTTATCTGTCTTACGCGTGTATCTATTGCGTTTACATCAAAAGTCACCGGGTCTTCTCCGCATAATCCCAACAGCACGGCCACATCTGTACCATGGCCCTTGCCGGTTTTTGCCAGTGAACCATAAAGTAATACCCTTACCGATTGTACTTTTTTGATCCCGGTTGCTTTTAGTGTTGCAACGAAACGTTCGGCTGCCCTCCATGGGCCAAGTGTGTGAGAACTGCTGGGGCCTATTCCTATCTTGAAAATGTCAAATACCGAAATGCTTTCCTGGCTCATAAAAAGCAAAGATAAGAAAAACCCCCGGCCCCTAAAGGGGAGTGCTTTGTGGTTAAGACATTTGGCTTTCAAATAGAGATTGAATCTTTCTTTAAAAGAGCGTACGCTCCAGTGATGGAACGTACGGTAAATTTTATAACAATTTTTTTATGGATTTTCCAATATGAGTTAAAGCGTGGTAAAAGGACTGATGCCTAATGACCTTGATCATAGCACTCCCCTTTAGGGGTAGGGGGCTTATGGCATCAATACCGCGTCGATAACATGTATAACCCCATTTTTCTGGTACACATCTTTAATGGTCACCATCGCAATACCGCCCTTGCTGTCCTTTATTTCCAGGCTCTTGCCTTTTTTCATAAGCGTAAGTTCTTCTCCCTGCACAGTAGTGAGTTTTGCCATACCGTTGCCTGCTTTTATTTTGTCCATCAGGTCTTTTGAATCCATCTTGCCGGCCACAACATGGTAGGTAAGCACTTTTGTAAGGGTACCTTTGTTTTCTGGTTTTAAAAGGTTCTCCACAGTACCTGCGGGCAGTTTGTTGAAAGCCTCATTGGTGGGTGCGAAGACCGTAAAGGGACCGTCACTTTCCAGGGTAGGTACTAGCCCGGCAGCTTTTACCGCAGCAACAAGTGTTGTATGGTCTTTAGAGTTTACTGCATTCTCTACAATGTTCTTTTGCGGGTACATTGCTGCACCACCTACCATTACTGTTTTTTGAGCATAGCTGCATAGCGCATTTCCTGCGATCATTGCAACAGATAATACTGGAATTAATAAAATGCGTTTCATGAAATTTGTTTTTTGTTGGTTAAAAAATGTTTTACCCATCCATCTACGGTAGGTTTGGCTTTTTGCTTTTTATAAATTTTGGAAAAGTTTTGTTCCGGCCTTTAAGCCCATTCGAAAATTGATCGTGGGCCACTTTGGCACGGTTTTTATGTGATTAAAAATTAGCACTTTACAAATGAGTAGATCGGGGTAGGTAAGATGCCGCCACTTGTTTTTGTGGTGTAGTTATCTTTTACCACTAAGATTTTTAATTTTATTACCGAAAAAATCGTTTCGTGGGAGAAGCATTATTAGAGAGCCAGGCTACCATGCCAACATCAACAGGTTCACTTGTGTTCAGGTATTTACCTGGATACGCGGCATTTATCCGGGATAACTACCTGATACCCTATATCAGTGAGCAGATACGTGTTTCCAGGGAAACAAATATTCCTATACTGAAGTTTCTCGAAGGCATATCTGATGAGCAGCTCATTGCCATGGGTATTGAAAATCATAAAATATTTCTTACCAACGCGGAGAACAATTCACTCCGGCAACATATAGAGCAGTCATTGAAAAAATGGGTGGCAGATCAGTTGGTGATAATGAAGCGGGAAGAGATC
>CAIJNJ010000093.1 GCA_903821975.1 uncultured Bacteroidota bacterium | reverse complement strand
CATGATGAGCTTAACCCCGATGAGGTAGTGGCCCTCGGTGCCGCTGTGCAGGCAGACATACTTGCGGGCAACAATACAGAAATGCTGCTGCTCGATGTTACACCGCTTTCACTCGGCATAGAAACGATGGGTGGCCTTATGGATGTGCTCATACCGCGCAATTCCAAGATACCAAACAAGGCAAGCAGGCAAACACAACACAAAAAGACGGCCAGGGCGGTATGCGCATTTCCGTATTCCAGGGAGAGCGTGATCTTGTTAAAGATAACCGCAAACTCGCAGTGCTCGATTTCACCGGTATCCCCGGCATGCCCGCAGGAATGCCAAAGGTGGAAGTAACCTTTCTCATAGACGCAGATGGCATACTTAAAGTAAGCGCTACCGAATTGCGTAGCGGTGTGGCACAGAGTATAGATGTGAAACCCCAGTATGGCCTTACGGATGAAGAGGTAGAAACAATGCTCCTCGATTCCCTCACCCACGCCAAAAACGATATCAAAACACGCGCCTTAGTTGAGGCAGCTACCGAAGCGCAGCAAATGCTCGATACTACAGAGAAATTCCTTAACAAGTACCGAAGCCAGCTCACCGATGATGAAGTGGAAATGACCTACACCCGCATGCAGGCTTTGCGCGATGCCATCGCCGCACAGGACAAAGACCGCATCCAGCACGAAACGGAGATACTCAACGATGTCTCCCGCCCATATGCCGAGCGCGTAATGGAAGGAGCCTTAAAAGACGCGATGAAAGGTAAAAAGATCATCTGAAAACTAAGCCTGGATAAAAATTCTTAGTATACCGAGTCGGGCTATGGCGTACAAACTTTAGGACTGCAGGTGCAGCCCTGATAAGAGCGTAATATAATTGCCCGGGGTGAAGCCCTCGATAGCATAACCCACCGCCCCGGATATGGGCAAAATATTATAACAGCTCATTATCGTTTTACTTTTTTACTTTTAATTTTTCATTTTTTACTTTGAAATATGCTTGTTTACAAATTTGGCGGCGCATCAATAGCTGATGCAAAAAGAATGGCCGCGTTACTTCCCATCATTCGTGATGCGAGAGGACCTCTATTGCTTGTAGTTTCCGCATTGGGTAAAACAACCAATGCACTTGAAAACATTGTAAATACCGCCTGTAATAAGGATAAAGATGCTGCGCTCTCATTAACACAAAAGCTGGAAGAACAGCACCTCGCTTACGCTAAGGAATTACTGAATGATGGTCCTGTTTATGAGCAGGCAGTATCCTCATTAAAGATGTTTTTTAATACACTTGAAGAGTCCGTAAAAAACATAGACCCTTCCCGCTATGATCATGCTTACGACCAGGTGGTGTGCATGGGAGAAATATTTTCTACCATCCTGTTCTACTGCATGCTGGAGGAGCATAAGCTCCCTGCCGAGTGGATAGATATCCGCACTGTGATCCATACCGATGATACATTTCGCGATGCTGTTGTCGACTGGAATTACTCCCGTGCCAAAGCAAAGGATGTAATCGGTAAAGAGTTGCACAAAGGCAACATAGTTATTACGCAGGGTTTCATCGGTGCCACTGCTCATGGCGATTCTGTTACCCTTGGCCGCGAAGGTTCAGATTACACCGCAGCCATATTGGCGGCAATGCTCCACGGCTCATCCGTTACCATATGGAAAGACGTGGAAGGCCTTCAGAATGCAGACCCCAAACAGTTCCCAAACACGGTTAAGATAGATGCTATCTCCTATAACGAGGTGATAGAAATGGCTTTCTATGGTGCACAGATCATACACCCTAAAACAATAAAGCCCTTACAGAACAATAATATACCGCTCTATGTAAAATGCTTCCTGAACCCCGCTCTGGAAGGATCTGTCATCCAGGCAGAGGTGCATGCGGCTTATCCACCACTTATTGTACTGAAAGAAAACCAGGTGTT
>CAIJNJ010000092.1 GCA_903821975.1 uncultured Bacteroidota bacterium | reverse complement strand
AGAAAATAGCTGATGCTTTACAGGGCTTCAAAAGTAATTAGCTTACAGTGACCATGAAGAATGGCCGTGTATATATTAGTATGAAGGAAGGCTTGCTGTTCCCATCGGGTAGTGCGGTGGTGAACACTAAGGGTAAGGAGGCACTCTCTAAAGTAGCCAGCGTATTGAATACAAGTAAGGACATCAACATCGAAATAGAGGGCCATACCGACAGTATACCGATCCATACCAAGATGTATGAGGATAACTGGTCGTTGAGTACCGCAAGGGCTACATCCATAGCTCATGTACTGATAGATGAATATAATGTGGTGCCTGCCAAACTGGTAGCCAGCGGCCGCAGCGAGTATGACCCGGTTGCACCAAACAGCACCCCCGCAGGCCGTGCCCAGAACCGCCGCACCGAGATCATCCTGGAACCTAAACTGGATGAGCTAATGGATATAATAGACGGGAAGAAGTAATACGCTAAATAGTTATAAATGAAAGAGGTAGCCCTTCCGGCTGCCTCTTTTCTATTAAGGATATGGAATTGATTATCCCCGTGTTTCCGATGCTTCAATTTTAGGGTTAAAAACGTTCTTTTATTTAGAATGCGTATTCTTATCTAGAGATTCGATTATTAATGCTTAAATTTATTGCTACAAAACAGGGTAATGAAACCACGAAAACGCTCCATAATATACTTCTTGTCCGGCTTGCTGATAGGTGTTTTAATAATAACCGGTATTGCATTAAAAAAGGCGGATGGGAGTGGCAATGCAGTAGAAATGAGCTCCGATGGACGACCACAGTACAGGTGGTACGCGCCTGAATTACCAACCGCAATAGATTTTGCAGGTGAGCCCGCGCCACTGGATAAATGGGAAGTGAAGGAGAAATTAGACAGGGAGTTACTTGTGAACTCCTACCTGCATGGCAGCCAGCTTTATATTTTGAAGCTCGCGGGCCGTTACTTTCCGGCAATTGAGGAGCGGTTAAAAGCAAACGGTATACCGGATGATTTTAAGTACGTGTGTGTTGCTGAAAGCTCGTTGAACCAAAATGCGCTTTCAGGGCCCGGGGCTGCCAGTTTCTGGCAATTCATGAAAGACTCGGGGCCGGGATACGGGTTGGAAGTCAATGATGAAGTGGATGAGCGCTTTAATGTAGTAAAGGCTACTGATGCTGCCTGCAAGTATTTCCAGGCGGCGCATGATAAGTTCGGGACATGGACAGCAGCGGCAGCGGCATATAATTGCGGTGTTACCGGTTATGCGAACCAAAGCGATTTTCAGCAGGCAACAAATTATTACGATCTTATCTTTCCTGATGAAACGAACAGGTATGTGTACCGTGTGCTGGCACTGAAATATATATTGTCGCACCCGAAAGCTTTTGGACTGGAATTGTCATCATCAGAGGAATACAGGCCATTAAAATACAGGACTGTAACGGTAGATAAAACGATAGATAATCTTACGGAGTTTGCTAAAGCAAATGGCAGCTCGTACAAGATGCTGAAGATATATAACCCATGGCTGCGTGCGCACAAGCTTACCGTGAAGAACGGAAAGAAATATGATATAGCTTTTCCAAACCAATAAACCCCTGACCCCTAAAGGGGAACCATGGATTTAACTTTGCCGAAGATCTTAACTATGAGCAGGATTGAACTAACTATATTTAGGAAATGAATCAACCGGTTAAAAGGAAAAGCCCTTTTAGGGGTGTGGGGTTATTAGTAATCACTACGATACTTGTGTACGTGTTGAACAAACCGATGGGCGGGCTACCGGCAATTGGTGGCCTGCTGGACCCTGTGAGCGGCTGCCTTGCCAATGCCGAACCGGTAAATAAAAACTTTTCCGCCGACCTTAAATTCCCTGTAAAGCAAAATGCAACGGTATGGTTTGATGACAGGATGGTGCCGCATATACATGCAGCCAATGACCATGATCTTTATTTCCTGGAAGGGTATATACATGCTTCGTTCCGGCTGTGGCAGATGGATATGGAAACGAGGGCAGCCGCAGGCAGGGTGAGCGAGGTGGTAGGGGAGAAGGCGTTGAATTTTGACCGCAGGCAGCGGAGAAAAGGCATGATATATGCCGCCGAAAATTCGCTGCGTGTAATGGAAGCAGACCCGAGAACAAAACTGATAGGCGACGCGTATACAGAAGGCATCAACAGTTATATTTCTTCCCTGTGTTACAGGGATTATCCGCTGGAATATAAGCTGATGGGTTTTGCGCCTGAAAAGTGGACGAACCTGAAAAGCGCATTGCTGCTGAAGTATATGGCCGACGACCTTACCGGTGGTACTGATGATATTGCACTCACCTATTTGCGGGATGTATTGCCGAAAGAAGAATTCGAATTATTATATCCGAAACGGATAAGTGGTGCTACGCCCGCGATACCTGCCGGTACTGTGTTTGATAAGCCTTCACTGGCCATACCTGCAGCGCCTCCCGATAGCATTGCATTCCCTCATTTTAAAGCAACTGATTTTGGAGAAAAAAGAGAGGATGGAAAGGGCAGTAATAACTGGGCTATAAGCGGTGCACGGACTGCGAGCGGTGCACCCATATTGTGCAATGACCCACACCTGGGCCTTAACCTGCCATCACTGTGGTACGAGGTGCAGATGCAGACACCTGCCATGAATGTTTATGGTGTTTCGTTGCCGGGGACACCGGGTGTAGTGATAGGTTTCAACGACAGCCTCTCGTGGGGATTTACGAATAACTACCGTGATGTAAAGGATTTCTACCTGATAAAACCGGTTGCAGATAATAAGAACAGGTACTGGTTTGCCGGCAAGCAGCTTGATTTTAATAAGAGAGTGGAGCATATACTGGTGAAGGGCAAGCCGGAGATCATTGATACCATTGACTATACGATACATGGCCCGGTAACTTACGAAGCACAGAATGCAAAAGATGGCAGCCTGAGAAAACCACTGGCTATGTGCTGGATGGGGCACAGGGGTACCAATGAAATGCTGGCCATATACCTGATGAACAAGGCCAAAAGCTATCCGGAATTTGTAGATGCCATAATGAATTTTCAGTGCCCTGCACAGAATATGGTATATGCCGACCGGCAGGGGAACATAGCTATGTGGGGACAAGGACAGTTTGTGAACCAATGGAAAGACCAGGGCCGCTATGTAATGGATGGCAGCGATAGCGCTACACTGTGGGGGCAACTGATACCTATGCGAGAGAACCCGCATGTGCTGAACCCGGGGCAGGGATATCTGTGCTCTGCCAACCAGGCGACTACCGATAGCAGCTATCCATATAATTACACTAATAGTGGCTGGGTAGATTTTAGAGCATGGCGGATAAATGAACTACTGAAGAATATGCCTAAGGCTACGATAAATGATATGTTTAGGATGCAGAATGATACACATTCATTGCTTGCGGAAACAGTATTGCCGGTAATGCTCAAGTATAGTAAAGATTTGAAGGGAGATAATATTGATGTCTTGAAAAAATGGGACTATAATCTTGAATCAGAAAGTAAAGCGGCTGTCATTTTCCAACTCTGGTGGAAAAGCCTATACAGGAATGTGTGGCAAGGGAAATTTGGCAATGTTCCTGATGATTTGCTGCCTTTGCCTGAACGTACAATGCAATTGATGTTGAATGATACATTAGCCCGAGTGCTTTATGGGGACAAAGCTGGTGTACTTTCCTATTCAGATTACTTCCAAGCCTTGGTAGTTAGCAGCTATAACGAAGTATTTGATAGTTCAGAAAAGTTGAAAACTCCATGGTACAAAGTAAAAAACACAACTGTGACACACCTCACGAAGATCGCTGCATTCAGTTACGATCATTTAAAGACCGGAGGGTGGGGTAATACCATTAATGCAATGAAGGGCGACCACGGCCCGTCGTGGCGGATGGTGGTGCAGATGGGCAAGGAGATAGAGGCTTACGGGGTTTATCCCGGCGGGCAATCGGGGAACCCGGGTAGTAAGTATTATGCAGATTTCTTAGAGAAATGGGCGGAGGGGAAGTATAATAAACTGGAGTTTTTACCGAATAGTGATAAGCAAAGTGATAGTGCGGTTAAGTATGTCTGGAATGTGCATGGTTGATAAGTTGAAAGGTTGAAAGGTTGAAAGGTTGAAAGGTTGAAAGGTGATAAGTTCCCTCCTTCGCTGAAAAGCTACGGCGGGCGATGGATAAGTTGAAAGATTGATAAGGTTTGTTTTCGTCATTGGGGGCGACGGCTTGGTTTGTGGTGGTGCCGCGAAGCAATCTGAGGAAATACTGTACTGTTCAGTCCGCGAGGCTGCTTTCCAGAACGATCGGGAAAGGCTGTTCCTCGCAGAGACGCATTTTGTTTAAAAATAGATTATAGTATGAAGTTTTTATTATCGGTCATATTGATAGCATTGTTGGCGATGGGGGCGGAGCACTTCTTGCCGTGGTGGTCAGTTGCGGTGGTTTCGTTTCTTGTTTCTGTACTTATCAGCCAGAAGCCTGGTAGGGCGTTTCTGTCGGGCTTTTGTGGTATTGGTATTTTTTGGTTGATAACTGCTCTACGCCATGACGTAGCTAATGATCACATTCTTTCTACAAGAATGGCTGCTTTGTTTCATTTACCTAATTACGGGTTGTTTATTGGTGTTACCGTATTGATTGGTGGGCTGGTTGGTGGGCTTTCTGCGTGGGCGGGAGCGCTGATGAGGTCGCGAGCGTAAAATTCACTATCTTTGTGCCGGTGCCAAACCTCGGGCTGCAACGGGTAAGCAATTATCAGGCTTGCAGTACCAACGAAGCCTCTGTGAAAACGGAGGCTTTTGTGTTTATATTGATTGACTGTTGTTTAAATTGTTTCAATATAATTATTTTTATAAAAACGTAGTTTCGTTTTAGCAATGACAAAATTTATTTACATATTGCCATTGATCTGTTCGTTGAGTTGTTTTGGGCAAGCCGAATCAAAAGAAGAATTTTTGAGTGAGGTTTTCAAAACAATATATTCGGAGGACAAGTATGATTTGCTCGATACTGCAGACAATTATGTTTTTGACTACATAGACTCATTTCAATTAATTCCAACAACAAAGGGAATAATAGATTCTTCAACTCTTTCTCAATTAATCGCGAGTTCCGAAAAAAGTGTATCTGAAAAATGGGGTAGGTTTGGTGTTCATAATATTCACCGAATCAGTAAAAAATCAAGGAGATATATTCAAGTGTTGCATAATTATCGCGGCATTGGTATTAAGCGTGGGGTCAAGTGGTGTTCTAACCCATTGTTTAATGACGATCATAGTTATGCGATGATTAGGACAGGGAGAATTTGTGGACAAAGCTGTGGAGATTCTTGCGTTTATTTTTTTAAAAGAATAAACGGAAAATGGGAGCTGATTTTAAAAACGTTTTGTGTTATCGTTTAATTCCACACTTTAAGTGCCAAACCTCGGGCTGCAACGGGTAAGCAATTACCAGGCGTGCAGCACCAGCAAAGCCTCTGTGAAAACGGAGGCTTTTGTGTTTTTAAGGGATATTGTTACCTTTGTTCGGCGGTATTAAGAGCGCTATGAAACAGATACTATTAATATTTTTTTCTGTACTGCTATCTGTAACGTATATGGCCAGAATTTTCTTCCTGTACCTGCGGAAGAAATAACGATAGTAAAAGTACCACCCACAGATACTCCATATATCAGGGTATTTACTTCTTTTGCTGTAACCGAAAAAGGTGAAAATCAAGAAATAAAAATCTCCAAAATAGAGTGTTCAATATGTAACGATAGTTTACTTGGAGATGCAAAGATGAAAGCTATTCAACGTATCCAGGAGAGTACATTTCCTAAGGGAACGCAAAATGGTAATTTTATTAAAGT
>CAIJNJ010000091.1 GCA_903821975.1 uncultured Bacteroidota bacterium | reverse complement strand
TCAAACTCTGTAAACATCTCTGCTACAAAACATTTATATATGGCCCTTGATCTCGGCGCCGGAATACCCGTAAAGGATAACCGTGTAACAGGTGGAAATGGCATTGATATCCCGATTCCATTTGTGCAGTTTGGGTTTAAAGTGGGGTATCGTTATTGATTTTGATACCATTGATAATCAATTATTTAAATTGATTAATTTGCAGTAAAAATATCAACAATAAAACAAAAACTATGCAGTCAATAAAATTCATTTTTTTCGTACTTGCTCTTGCCATATCCGGTTCAACATATGCCCAGGATAAAATATATAAACGGAATGGAGACGTTGTTTCTGCCAAAATAAAAAGTGTTGGTATTAAGACCATTACTTATGTTCGGTTCGACAACCAGTCGGGGCCGGAGTATACGATAATAAAAAATGAGGTAGATAAAATCGTTTATCAAAATGGCAGCGAAGATGTATTTGAGTCTATTAGACCTACACGCCCGTCCCGGCATCATCATATGGATTCTTCCGATGCTCCGGATGGCAAAATGATATATAAGCAAAATTTACTTTGCTTTGCCCCGGTCCAGCTAACAGAGAACGGGCTGGGCTTAGGCTTAAGTTACGAGCGCTCACTCGACAAAAAAGGGATCGTGGCTTTTTACCTGCCAGTTGCGATCACTTTCAATCTTAATAATGGCACCTATTATGATCCAAACACAGGAACATACCAGAACGGGAAATCCGATGCCATGTTTTATGCTATGCCGGGTGTCAAGGTTTACCCGACAGGTTCTGGTGGCATAGTGAAGTATGCGATCGGCCCCTCGGTGGTTATTGGTGATGGTACGAGATCGTCATCAAATTATTATCCTTATGGCATAGGCGGCTACGTGTATCAGACACAAACCCATACCGTATTGGGAATGATCGTTAATAACTCGCTTAATATTAACCCTACGCCACATATTTACCTGGGCATTGAATTAGGTTTTGGCTTCACCTATCTTAATCGTATCGGTGGCATTAACCAGGGTACCGAAGGGCTTGTACAAGGAAGCTTTAAAATCGGGTACCGGTTTTAAATTCCAAACTCGCAGTCAATAACCGCTTGAAAGTCCAAATTCCAATTCTGGTTTAATTTCTCTTTGGGTGCTTTCCTATACCTTTGCGCAAAAATCAGGCAGACAATGGATTTTGTTTTTTTGATTTTGGAATTTGATTTTTGAAGTTATGTCCAAAACAGTTGCTTTTCACACTTTGGGTTGCAAGCTCAACTATTCCGAAACAGCTACGCTGAGCCGTACGCTGCAGGCGGATGGCTTTGTGAAAAAGGACTTTGAGGAAGAAGCCGACGTTTATGTGATCAATACCTGCTCTGTAACCGAGAATGCAGATAAAGAGTGCCGGATGATAGTGCGGCGGATCCAGAAACGGGCGCCAGAGGCCATGGTCGTGATAACAGGTTGTTATGCCCAGCTGAAACCGCAGGAAATTGCCAGGATAGAAGGCGTAGACCTGGTATTGGGCGCTGCCGAAAAATTCAATCTTTCCACTCATCTTAAGGAAATAACAAAGGGGCCTGCTGATGGCGGCGGTGCCAAAATATGCTCGTGTGATATAGAAGAGGTGGCAGGTTTTCACAGTTCTTTTTCTATGAACGACCGCACCCGTGCTTTTCTGAAGGTGCAGGACGGTTGCGACTATAACTGCAGTTTTTGCACCATACCCCTGGCACGCGGCCATAGCCGCAGCGACAGTATAGCGGGTGTGCTTGCAAATATGCGGGAGTTGGTGGCTAACGGTACAAAGGAGATAGTGCTCACCGGTATCAACCTCGGTGACTTTGGCAAGGGGGCAGATGGCGGTAAGACGAGGGATAGTTCCTTTTACGAACTTATACAGGCGATGGATGAGCAGGAAGGGATAGACCGCATTCGTATATCTTCTATAGAGCCAAACCTGCTGAGCAACGAAATCATAGCATTTGTGGCAAAGTCAAAAAGGTTCATGCCGCATTTTCATATACCACTACAGAGTGGCAGCAATAAGATACTGGGCCTGATGCGTCGCCGTTACCAGCGGGAACTATACCAGGATAGGGTAGCTACTATAAAAGAGCTTATGCCGCATTGCTGTATTGGCGCAGATGTTATCGTGGGTTTTCCTTCCGAGAGCGATGATGATTTTAAAGAGACCTACGATTTTCTGCATAGCATAGATGTTTCATACCTACATGTATTTACTTATTCAGAACGGGCCAATACGCTAGCGCCGGGTATAAAACCCATTGTGCCCATGAATATCCGTAACGAGCGCAACAAAGCCCTGCGCAATCTTTCTTACCAGAAGATGCAATATTTTACGGAGCAGCATCATGGCTCCAGCCGTAAAGTACTGTTTGAAATGCCCGGCCCCAACGGCATGATGGAAGGCTTTACCGACAATTATATAAAAGTGCAGACACCGCACAGACCCGAATGGGAGAAACAGATGGTGGACTGGGTATTATAGTGGTCTAATGTCCCAATTCTCGCTTTAATGAAGCTTGGGTAGAGATGTTTTTAATCAATCCGGGCGGTGATGCATTGGTATAGTATATATAGAAGAAGTAGAGGGCCTTCCCTTTTTTGTTACGGAAACAATGATAGCATGCAAGTTCAAGTGAGCTGTTTACATCATGCCCGAATGTGCCAACTCCATTTGAAGACATCCCAACGGAATAAGAAACATCCGGGTCGGGATGATCTTCATAATAGTCAGCAATTGTATTCAATTCTGACACGAGCTGCTCCCTGCCGAAATTTTTTATTGCGTCATCTGTAAAGCAGGCCAGGCATTTGTTCATGTCTTTACTTTTAAGGGCGGCGATAAACTTATTTTCAAATTCCTGGTTTGTGACAATAAATTGTTTTATTGCCACGGTATCTACTGGTGCATCCTGCCCGTAGCACTTAGCGGTCATCGTCAGGCATATAATAAATGCAATGAGTGAAAATTTCATTAAGATCGTATTTGCTTTCGTTCTTTTGTTCAGGCCGAATTATTCCTTCATAAATTTCTTTACCTCGGTTCCATTGATCTTAATAAGGTACATACCGGTTGGCAAGCCTGCTACATTTGCCTGTACCTTTTGCGAATTGCAAACCTGGTTCATAATAACCTCACCAAGCATGTTGCAGATCGTCACATCGGAGATGGCGCCGGATGCGGATATGGTTAATAGATCATGTGTGGGATTAGGGTATACTTGTATATTCCCGGCTACAGTATTGATGTTTTTTACAGCATTAGCCAACGGCGAAAAAGTGCCGCAGCTACTGCCGCTCTTGTCTATGTAAACATATTGCCCGGTTTCTCCGGTACCGAATGAATAATTGTAAGAAGATATCCCTGTTCTGCCGTAACCAATGCCGTACGATGTATTAGAATAGCCGATAGCCAGGTTGAAATCGGTGGACTGGAAGATCACACTCCGCGACTCGTAATTAATGTTATCGTTATCTATGGTGTAGATGCTGGTCATACACGAATCCAGTACAGGGGCATGTGATGCATAATGGTAAAAGAGTCCTGATTTCCACTCTTCCGGCAGCCTGCCAAGGTAGAGTAGTTTGGTAGTGTCCCCGCCGCCGTAAGCAGTATCAAATGAGTTAGTAACTGTAGTAGTATATGTAATGCCTGTTACGATCAGGCTGGTAGTACTGGTGTGTTCTTTGCTGCTACTTGTTATATAATATGGTGTTATGGTACTTGAAATGACAGTGTCTAATATTGTTTCAGAAACATAGCCTGAGCCGGCATTGTTATGATAGTCATTGAACTCATATACATCACCGACTGCAAAATCATAAATTTCCATAATGGTAGGGTTCTGAAAGGAGATAAGGTGGAAAACAGAATTGTTTGTGTCCGGTAAAACAGGATAAGGGTTATAGCATGTAACATCCCATGTTCCGAGATTTCCGAGCACAAGATCCATGTAATAGTCAAAATACTGTGTGTTGGTACGTATTGTATCAGGTCGGTGATATGGGAATGTGTACAGGTCAAAGACCTTTACAAAGCCACTATGCTTGCTCAGTATTATCTCGAAATTATTTACAGGGTCATTTGTATTTACCGCACCGGCGCTGTCTGCCTCTATTGTTATCTTTTTTACGGAGTCTATTGTACCCAGCACGTTCATAGTGTCTGTTGCCGTAACTGTTGCCTTATACGAGATTTGTGTAGTATCACTATAGAGCACCCATGAGTCGCCGGTGATGGCCTGCGATCTGATCACTACGGTATCCCAGAGGTTATCGAAAAGAAAAGTGCCATCCGGTTGCTGTATAACATTCTTCCCCAGCCAACTGCTACCGGCGCTATCCAGTGGTGGAGCAGGGTAGCCGGTGCAACTGTAATAGGCGCCCCTCGGTGTGTGGTATGGGTAGTAAACGGTATCACTGCCTATAGCGCGAACGGAGTCTACCCTCATCCCGCGTATGTAACCATTGCCATTAATAAAGATGTTTGCAGGGCCGCTCTTAAGACATTGATAATTTTGTGCTGTACAATAAAAACTATTAAGGACAAGAGCAAAACACAGGAGGTTTTTCATAGGGTTATATTTTATATAAATATACAAAAGGTTTTGCTCCTGTAAAATCAGGGTAGCCCTATGAGAATAATAGCTGCTACTATTTGCCGCAGGCCTTCTTAAATTCCAGTTCGCGCATAGTACCTGATGGGAAGGGCTGCCACACAGGCTCTTCAGATGGGTCGGGGTCTGACGTTCTTATTTCCCTGCCGTTCAGGTCGTAGTAGGTGGCCTCGCGTATCCAGAAAGTACGGTTTTTACAATCATACTGCAGACGGCGCCTGTAATAGCCTATTTTTTCAAAGCCGTCTGTGCTCAGGTTAGCTTTTTTACGCTCCTGTATGATCTGCGCCCTGAATACGGGTAGCTTACCATCCTGCGGCCTTATGCGTTCAAATACTTCCGATATGCCGTCCTTCTTATGCGTTACCGTCATCAGGTAATAATTACTGATCTGGTCTTTGGAGGTGCCTAAAAAAATGTCCTGGCATATGCCGCTGTAAGTGCACCCCAGTAATAGTATGGATAAAATGATCTGTTTGATAGTGCGCGATTTTATACTCCAAATATAAATGAATAGTTGCTTTCGATGTATGCAAAAGGAGTGTTTTTTTTGTCTTTCCCACGTTATGCGGTCACAATACCTTATCTTCACAGAAGTGCTGCAGTGACTTTATAAACAACTTCGCAAGTGCTCATTACTATGGCATTTGCAACTCAGCTTGATATAAAAAGGATACAAACGCTTACAGATTCTATTTTCGCCGTCGCGATGACCATCCTTATACTTGAGATAAGGATACCATTCAAACTGAATTCCGAACACCTTGTAAAGTACTTTCTCCATAATACTTTATCCGAGCTCTTTTTCTACTTCCTTAGTTTTGTGATCCTCGGCATATTCTGGATAGGCTCGCATTTTCATCATCACCTTATTGTAGAAACGGACCGGGTAAGCAGCTGGTTCAATATT
>CAIJNJ010000090.1 GCA_903821975.1 uncultured Bacteroidota bacterium | reverse complement strand
TAAAGCTGACCTGCATTTTTTAGTATGCGCATTATTTCAAACCCGCTTGCTTCTTTATACTTTAGACTCAATACTTTAGACTAATAAAATTAATGCGCTTTTTTCTCTGTCACCAATTCAGGCAATCCATTCTTCACACGATAATCATTGATAGCCGCCTTGATAGCGTCTTCAGCAAGTACAGAGCAATGTATTTTTACAGGAGGCAGGTGCAGCTCTTCTACTATATCCATATTGTCTATGGCCAGTGCCTGTTCTACAGTCTTGCCCTTAAGCCATTCTGTAGCCAGCGAAGAAGATGCTATTGCAGAGCCGCAGCCAAAAGTTTTGAACTTAGCATCACTGATAAGGCCGCTTTGCTCATCTACTTCTATCTGAAGGCGCATTACATCACCGCACTCCGGTGCACCTACAAGACCGGTGCCTACATTGGTCTTCGCCTTATCCAGCGTCCCTACATTCTTAGGATTTGAGTAGTGATCGATCACTTTTTCTGAGTATGCCATGTTCTTTTTAATTTGATAATTTGATAATTCGGCAATTCGACAATGGTATTTTATCGTTATCGCCTGCCTTTTCTTTTCAATTTTATACCAGCGTATTGATCAATTCACTAATTGTCGAATTGTCAAATTGCCGAATTATTAATGGTGCGCCCACTCTATCGCGTTAATGTCCACACCTTCTTTGAACATTTCCCAAAGAGGGCTCATTTCTCGCAACTTTATTACCGTGTCTTTTATCGCTTTTATTGTAAAGTCAATTTGTTCGTCTGTAGTAAAGCGCCCCAGCCCGAAACGGAGTGAACTGTGTGCAAGATCATCACCAAGGCCCAGGGCTTTTAATACATAAGAAGGTTCCAGTGATGCTGATGTGCAAGCAGACCCGCTCGATAAGGCTATGTTTTTATTAAAGCCCATCATCAGGCCTTCTCCTTCCACATATTTGAAAGAAATGTTGGCCGTATGCGGTAAGCGGTGCTCGCGGTTACCGTTCACGTAAGTTTCTTCAAGCTCCATCAGTGCATTTTCCAGCCTGTCACGCATAGCGCTCAGGCGCTTTGCTTCACTTTCCATTTCATTCATGCACAGTTCACATGCTTTGCCAAAGCCTACAATTGCAGGCACATTCAGCGTGCCGCTACGCATGCCGCGCTCGTGGCCGCCGCCATCTATTTGTGCGGTAACTTTTACACGTGGGTTTTTGCGGCGCACGTATAAAGCACCTACGCCTTTAGGGCCATACATTTTATGCCCGCTGAAGGCCATCAGGTCTATACCATCTGCATTCACATCCACAGGTATTTTTCCTACGGCCTGTGTGGCATCAGTGAAAAATAAAACACCGTGTTTACGTGCTATTTTACTGATCTCACGTACCGGCTGTATCACACCCGTTTCGTTATTGCCATACATGATGGCGATAAGAATGGTCTTATCAGTAATTGCTTTTTCAAGTTGGTCCAGGTCTATCAGGCCATCTTCCTTTACATCCAGGTAGGTAACATTGCCGCCTGCTTTTTCTATATGCTTACAGGTATCCAGTACCGCTTTATGCTCGGTTGTGCAGGTGATGATATGGTTACCTTTTGTTGCATACATTTCATACACACCTTTTATGGCAAGGTTATCAGCTTCCGTAGCGCCTGAGGTAAGTATTATTTCTTTGGGATCAGCATTGATCAGTTTCGCGATCTGCTCACGTGCATAATCCACAGCTTCCTCAGCAACCCAGCCAAATGAGTGGTTACGACTTGCGGCATTACCGAACTTTTCTGTAAAGTAGGGCAGCATTGCTTCCAGCACACGCGGGTCCATCGGCGTCGTTGCGTTATTGTCAAGATATATTGACAATTCTAATTTCATACCTTTATCCACGGTTATATTTGTTACAAAGT
>CAIJNJ010000089.1 GCA_903821975.1 uncultured Bacteroidota bacterium | reverse complement strand
TGGTTCCTTGCCCAAACCGGGAAACGAAGGTCGTAGCACACCTGCAGGTTTATTCGCCATCCGTTTACCGGTGTGTAAGATTGGTGCCCATTGAATTATCGATATAGTATGCAGTAAATGGTGAGCCTGCACCCATATTCGTACAATTACTCAGGTGTCCCGTTCTCCCCGGCACACCATCATTAATGGAGTTTATGGTAACAGGTATGTTTGTCCCGGGTACCAGCGCCATATTCTCAGTACCGGATATGCCCGGTCCCGAAATAAAAAACGCAAATGCATCATTGTACGGACCACAGACTGCGTTAATATATTCTTCTGAGCTGAACACATACTTGAATTTGATCGAGTCCCCATTTGGCACAACATCAAATTCAAGATCGCATGCGTTGGTTGTGCTTTGCCCTGCCAGAGGATTAAGCATTGGGTCACCCGGAAACCCATTGTCCGTACTCGCCAGGTCAGCAGACAGGCCATTGATACCAATACTGCTACCCTGTGTAGCTACACGTCCTGTCGTCAGCACTATGCCGCTGTCTAGTCCCAGGTTGCTGCTTATTGAGTTAAAAAAACCATTAGCACCGCTGGCACAGGTAAGGGTGGGGTTTAATATTGTAACACCTTGTCCGGAGAGTCTTTGTGCGAGCACTGCCGCTGTCTGAGAAGGACTAACAATGATCTGTGCGTGTGCTATATTCGCCCATGCAAACAAGAAACAAACCAATACCGATATTTCAACCCTTCTAAGCCGCCTCATGATAATCATTATTTCCAATAGCAACTAACCTCTAGTATATCGTTACAGCGGATGTCTGCGTAGTCTCATTACTGGTGATCTTCACGAAATAATATCCTTTATCAAGTGTAAGCGATACCGCTTCATCCTTATTCAATTGTTGCATGGTATTATGATATACTTCTGCGCCCGTAACATTATATACAGAGATCAATGCATTAGTAAGATCATTATTTGCCGTTATATGCAGTATGCCTGTAGACGGGTTTGGATATACAGAGACATTTGCATTTTTAAAAGCCTCTGTAGTTACAGATGTGCTGGATGAATTATTTTCCGCCAGCCAAATGGTGATATTCATTAACAGCAACTGGTGATTCCCCGCAGCATCCCCGAAATAGCCTGTATACAAGGTACAGGTAGGGTTTCCCGTGCCATCATCTGTTGGTGAGCTATCTCCAATAGCGGCTATCTTCCCCGCACCATAACGGCCGTAGGCCACCATCACATTTGTATTCCCGGGCGTTGTACCTGTCTTAAAGATCACGCCTTTAAGGGTTGGGTTGATCGCTGGGTCCAGCGTCATTGTGGTACCACCCGACCATTGTGCTTCCGTCACATTTCCCATCGGGCCATGAATAATGGAATCACTTGATGTAGCGGAAATATTTGTCGTTGTTTGTGAAAAATCAGCCAGATCGAATGTAATACCAAATGGGTTTGTAGCAACACTGTTATTACTAAACAGGTCATTCCATATGTGCGGAGAATCCCAGCCATCTCCATTACGGTCACTGCCATTATGGTCTGATATAATAAAGAGACTGCCGCCATTCTGTACAAATTGAAGTATTGCTGCTTTCTCTGCAGACGAAAACACTAAATTGGGCTCATCAATAATATACACCTTGTAGTTGGAGAGGTCTTGCACATTACTTGAATTCCCATAAGTGATCTGTCCGTCCCATGGCAGTGTTTCTACGATGTATCCTTTTTTTGCACAATCTACTCCCCACGCAGATAAGCCACCCGACCAGTAAGTTTCGGCGGTGCTGGATGTTATACCGCTCTGGGCTGGCGTGGGTATTCTCTGCGGATTGCTCTGATGCCCTGATTTGGTAAGGTATGGCCCACTCGATCCTACACCCAGTGTCGACTGGTCATAATCTACTACCCAGTCTGCGTTGCCAGCCATTTCAGCCTTGGTGGCATCAAAAAGAACGTGTACTGTTTGCGCATTACTACGCTGTATTACGATCAAAAGGATTGCGGTAATAACTAATTGCTTGACGTATCGGGCTGTAAACGGTGTGAGACTCATCTTAATTTTATGCAGATTTATAAGCAAACCGCAAAATTACGAGCCTCATGTCCCTTTCAGGGTTAAGAGAAAATTATGTTTGTGTTATTTCTTATCAGGTTCCACTGCATCTGTACCGCCCTGTTTTTCCTTCTCAGCCTTATGTGTTTCATTGGCCTCAGCTATCTCATACTCCAGTTCCGGATCTATATTCTGCTGTTCCACTTTTTTCTCTTTCTCCATCAGTTCTTCATGGTGCGCCTGTAGCCATGCCAGCAATTTCTTACCGTAAGACAAACGCGTGAACAGAACGAACAGTACCGGCACAATAAATATCGAGATCGCCGTAGATGCGATCATACCACCCAAAACCGTAACACCAATTGTATTGCGCGCAACCGCTCCCGCACCGCTTGCTAATACCAGCGGCATTACACCAAGGATAAACGCAAATGAGGTCATTATAATGGGCCGCAGGCGTAACCCTGATCCTTCCAGGGTAGATTTGATCAGTTCTTCTCCCCGGTCCACACGCACTTTCGCAAACTCCACAATAAGAATAGCGTTTTTAGCCGAAAGTCCGATAAGCGTGATAAGCCCTATCTGTGCGTACACATTATTCGTAAGTTTTACCGCTATAGTTAACGCCAGTATAGCCCCAAACGCACTTATCGGCACTGCGAGCATTACAGAAAAAGGTACCGACCAGCTTTCATAAAGTGCGGCAAGAAAGAGAAAAACAAAAACAATGGAACACAGGAATATGTAAACTGTTGCTGATCCAGCCCTTATCTCCTCATAACTCAGTCCTGAGAATTCATATGTATATCCCGGAGGCAATTCTCTTGCAGCAGTTTCCTTTAGTGCCTCTATGGCCTGCCCACTGCTGTATCCCTGTGGTATAGCGCCATCCACCTCTGCCGACCGAAATATATTAAAGTGCGTAATAAGCGGCGCTGTTTCTATTGGCTGGTAACTGATAAATGTGCTTAGCGGCACCATCTGGCTGTCTGCATTGCGCACAAAATACTTATCCATGTCCGATAT
>CAIJNJ010000088.1 GCA_903821975.1 uncultured Bacteroidota bacterium | reverse complement strand
TCCGGCTCAAAAATAAAAACAGCAATTATGCCAAACAAGACGAACCCAATGGTGATCACATTGGATCATTTTAACAAAATGAGGGAACATTTTAAGCAACATTACTTTTTAAGCAATTGCAATTCGAATTTTGGCGGACAGGATATACAGATTCCCTGGAGTTCTTTCTCACTTGTGGTGCAGAATTTTATTAATACTTATAATGTATCGCCTGACACTGTGGCATTACGCTTTGTACATTGTTATGATTCTACCAGCAACGAATTGTACCTGCGCCTGCAGATATGCACCATGACGCCGGACCCAAGCAAGCCGGATACATACAACCTGGTTACCACTAATGTAGCCTGGTATACGATAGCAAATGGCTCCATAGCGCCTACAGGAGTTACCGATCTGCAGGACCAGAACTACCTGAATAATTTTTACTACTGTAACGCGGCTATATGCAGCCCGGCGCACCTCGTAAACCTGGCATCAGACACGGGTGCATTAAAGTTTGTACGGAACCTGGTATTCCCATGGACACAGGAACTGCATAAACTGCATGTAGATAATGGCTCACCTGCAAATGCATCTGTATGCTTTGCGGCGGCCTCGCACAATAACACCAGCCCGGTATTAGACCACCCGCATGCACTGGCTATTTACCTGCGCAAGCATGATGGCACCCCGCTGATAGATAAGAAAGAATATGCGCTGGAGTTTCAGATGAAGGCAGCGGATTTGGGAACATTGTGCCCAGATCAATGCGGCGTTTATATTTTGCCTAAAGCATAAATGATTAATTAGGTAGAGAAAAGTATATTGGATTAATTGATAGGCTTTTATATTTTCGTTGTCTCAACGGATAAAAGCATGTCATCGGTATATTTTCTTTTACCTGGAAAAATTTTCTCCGTATTTATTGGAGTATATTTTTTCAAATATTTATCCCGCCCGTATAAATTGGTTTTATTGTTAATAGCCATAGCTTTATTTTGTGAAAGCTATGGCTATTACATTAGTAAATACAACCACGCACACAATGCTTGGTTATTCAATATTTACATTATTGTTGAAGTATGGTTGTTAGGTATATCAGCGACTTACTTAATAAATAGCACCAAGATTAAAAATATATTTCTACTCTTATTGGCCACAAATTCCCTGATATGGATAGGGATAATTTTACAATACTCCATTTACGTATTCGCAAATGTATCTATGGTGGTTGGTTGTTGCTTTATAACAGTTATTTATGTTATAGTATTATATACTAATAGCCTATTTAGTGATAAGGCTGCTTTAAAGCAACCAGTATTTTGGTTGTCAGTATCTACGATTCTTTACTTCGCGTGTGATATTCCATATATGGGACTGCATAATTACATGATCCAGTATATGCCTTCAGTATCTAAAAAATTAGGCAATATCAACACCATATTAGACATCATCCGCTATCCACTTGTTGCAATTAGCTTTATCTTGTTGGGCCTGAAGAAGGGGGCATTAAAGGCGGCATAACATATGTTTTCAAACGATATAGGGATCACCATTGTTGTAACTACGTTGCTGATATTGTTATTGGTAGCGGTGGTTATCATTACCGTATTCGTATCTAACAAACGGCATGTGCAACAGGAAATGAAAATGGCGCAGCTGCTGCTGGATTATGAGAAAGACCTGCGGCAGGTGTAGGAGCAGGTGATGAGCCCCGTGGCAAGGGAACTGCATGACAATATAGGCCAGCGGCTCACTTTTATGAATATGCAACTGGAGCAGCAGAAGGTGATGAACCCCGTTATAGCCACGCCACTACAACCTATCAATGAAATGATGGTACAGACCATACAGGAAGTGCGTATGCTGGGCCGAAGCCTGAACAGCGACCTGATAGAAAAGAACGGCCTGGTATATACGATAGGAAAAGAAGTAGAGCGGCTTCAGCAACTGGATAAATACACGGTGTACTGGGAGCATGATGATGAGCCGCAACTAAATAAAGACCAGAAAGTTATTGTCTTCCGGATATTCCAGGAGATGCTTAATAATTTGCTAAAGCATGCAGCCGCGAAAAATATTTATATTAGCCTTGCGGGGAAGGAGCGTTTTAAGATGACCGTAAAAGACGACGGTGTGGGTTTTAATGCAGATGAGATGATGAACACCGCAAAGGGCGCGGGATTGAAAAATATATGGAAACGTGCTGAACTGGCCAAATTAAATTGCCACCTGGAAACCGCCCCGGCAACAAAAGGCGGTAAAGGAACTATATTTACGCTGGAGCAAATATCATAATTAAGAAAGGAAATGCCTGAAGAAGTTTCGATAGTTCTTGTTGATGATCATACGATTGTGCGCAACGGCCTGAAATCGCTGATAGAAGTATTGGGGAATTATAAGGTGATTGCAGAATTTGATAACGGTAAGCAATTCATTGATGGTTTACCATCGATAGCAACACCCGATCTTGTGATATTGGACCTGAACATGCCGGAAATGAGCGGAGAGCAGACGATGGTATGGCTGCGGCAACACAGGCCCGATCTGAAAGTATTGATACTTACCCTGGACACGGATGACAAGACGATCATTGAGCTCTACCGGATTGGGGTACGTGGTTATTTGCCGAAAAGCTGCT
>CAIJNJ010000087.1 GCA_903821975.1 uncultured Bacteroidota bacterium | reverse complement strand
CCGCTTTATAACCTTGAATTATGTCCCTCGGCCTGAAGGCCAGGGCTACTCTGGTTCTATTTTAAAACGTATCTGGTAGCGTATTTATGCCTTTGCTAGCGGATTCCCTACCTTTGCACATCTGATCATGGCACTGGAAATCTGGGAAAAAGAAGCGAAGGAACACCAAAAGGCATATAAGTATATGCTGGAGAAGAGCAATAAGACCAAGTCGCTCCAGAATAAGCTATTGGATGCCATGCCCGACCTGCATGAAGAAGCCTTCGCCAAAATAAACTGCCTCGACTGCGCCCGCTGCTGCAAAAACCATTCTCCCCGTTTCAAGCAGCCGGATATCAAGCGAATCGCAAAAAGCCTGCGTATAAAAGAGGGAGACCTTGTTGCCCAATACCTGAAACTGGATGAGGAAGGGGATTACATAATGAGAACGGCCCCATGTGCTTTCCTCGCCGAAGATAACACCTGCAATATTTATGAGGACCGGCCAAGCGACTGCCAGCGCTATCCTTATACCGATGAAGATGTGTTGCTGAAACGGGTGCAACTAACGCTGAAGAATGCAACAGTCTGCCCTATTACGTACACAGTGCTGGAAGGTTTACTGGAGATCGGCGGCGGAACAAAGAGTTAGTAGATCATTACACTCCTGTACCCGAATAAATTAGCAAGAGAGTCTTTTACATGGGTAGTATCCACCGGCCTGCAGGTAACGGTGGTGTATACATAGAAACCTGCCGAGTCGCGCGGGACGATATCTCCGTGGAAACCATTTGCTTTCAGGTTACGTATCCTTGTTTCTGCTTTCAGCCTTGTAGAATAATCGCCTATTACCATTTTATACTCAGTGAGCTGCATACCGGCTCCCATTGCTGTACTGTCTTTTTTAGCACCAGCAGAATCAGGCGCGAACACAGATTGTACCGCACTGTCTTTCGGGGGCACATGCGCCTGTACTGTGGCAGGAGCAGGAGCGGGCGTAGCCCTGTTGTTCATCATGTAGTAATAGATACCATAGCCGCCGCCACCAAGTATCAGCAGCAACACCACTACCAGTATCACCATGCTCCAGTTCACAGAGTCTGCTTTCTGTGGCTCGGGGTAAGCGGGTTTATTGGTAAGGCGTGCGTTCTGGTCTTCAAGCTGCTTGCTGTTACGTATAGTAGGTATACCTGCAGGGGTGAAGCGGAAGTTGGCGTCAGTGTTGAACTTTACTTTACTTTCTTTCTCTGTAAAAGCACCGATATGTGGTATTGCCACTTCGTTGCCGTTGGCCATGTCTTTCCTTGCCTGTATGCTATATTCCCGCAGCGTATTGGCTGCTTTTGAGATGCTTATTTGTTCGTTAGTGGCTATGAAGTTGGCCAGGTTATCATCAATGGAGCCGCCGGGGGTTACTACTACTTCATAGGTTGGGGCTTGTAATGCGCTTCCGTCATAGGTGCCGGGGCGTTTTATCAACTCGAGGTTGCCCAGGCCGTGTATGTAACAATAGTGATTCTTCAGTAAGAAAAGTCCTATGTATTTAGCTATATCCATTACAATAATGATCCCTTAAAAGTATTTATTTATTCTAAAACTTTAACCTCAGCCCGCCATATACATTCAGCCCATATGCCTGGTACCCAAGCCAGCGCTGGTATTTATCATCCAGTAAATTATTCACCTGCGCAAAAGCAGATAGCCTGGGGATGATCTGGTACTCAGCATTACATCCTATATCCGCTATCGGTTTCAGTGTCACGGTATTACCCAGGGTATCCCGCGCGTGAATGCCGTTGAGTACTGCAATATACGCTGTAACCACGAATTTAGCAGATGGTTTTACGGTAATGTCGCCTTTCAGTTTTACATTCGGCTCCTGCCATACATATTTCTGGGTGCCATTGTAATAATCGTAATAATCAGCGGTTGCGCCTACAGACCATATGTTGGCGTCAGTATATCTTACGGCTACGTGCAGGGAAAGCGCATTTACATTGTCGTAGGCCACATAAAATTGTTTCTGGTCGCCTGTGTCATTCAGGAAAGTGGCTAGATGCGTCAACTGCCACCAGCTGCCGCGTGCTGCAAAAATAAAATGATCGCCTACCACGCCAGAGAGTCCGAGGAACACTTCGTCTTTCCTGGTTTGGGTGACGTTAAAGAGATTAACCAGGTACGGGTTTTCCGTTGTCAGCTCTTCATAGGTATTGCGGCGCAACGATGATTGCCATCCTGCGGTCACTACATACTTTGTATCCGGCAGGGTAAAAGCGGCCAGTATATCAGGTAATATATACCCGCGGCCATCACTGCCTAAAGCTAGTCCCACTAATGCGTGACCGCTCATTGGGCCGTGGTGCAATGCAAGGCCGGGGGCCAGTTGTGCGAAGTTGTTGTAAGAACTCCAGGTATTGGTCTTGTAATCAGTAAGTACACCGTTAAGGTTAGCCACAAGGTCCAGGCTGGAGTCGAGCTTGTAGGTAACGGGTATGTTAAGTCCTACGGATGATTCAGAGGTATTCAATTTGGCGTCGTACAGCGAACCGGTAATAGAAGGGTGGTAGAGCAGCCTGTCCGAGCTGTCTGTGTTGTTTTTCATATCCACAGTAGCCCTCACGGTTGTAAACACCTGCTTTACGTCATTGGAAGGAAAATCGTACAGGTTATGATTATAGCCGTAATAATAATACTGGTTTCTTTCGGCCTGTATGCCCGCATGCCATTCATTATTCTCCGCGTGATAGTTGCCATCCGCTTCCAGTCCGCTGAGCAGGCTTTGTTCATTCTGGATGGTGCCTTTCTGTGAAATGTGGTGCAGGTGTATATCCGTTTCATAATCCTTGCCGGATAACGCATCTGTGCCGGCATCTAAAAATATAGTGGAAAGGTTGCCATAACCGGCTTTTACGTAACTCTCATATGGCGGTATCACCGCATCCTTGCCCAATGCCAGCGGGCGCAGCGGTTGCGAACTGTAGCTATAATACAAGGTTTGCTGGGGTACTTCCAGGTTCAGTGTGGGGTGCGTAGTATCAGCAGGCGGCAGTTGTGGTATCCATTCCGGTTTCGGGGCTTGTTTCACTTCCGGTTTGTAAGCCTGTATCACCTCTATCGTAGAGCCTTTCAATACTGTATCATTAGCATGCTGCGCCCTTGCCCCTAATGCGGCAGTGAGGAAAGATGACAATATGAAAAAACGTTTTACGCTCATGCGCTGTGTTTTATTCTTCGGATAGTTTGCTGTGATTCTTTTCAAGGATCTTTACTTCTTCCAGTTTCTTTACGGCTTCCTGTTTGAATTCCGCGACCTTCGTATTTTTTACAATGCTCTCGAGCAATGCTTTCGCATTGAAATAATCATTTTCTTTTACCAGCACATCTGCCAGCAGCAGGTACGATTTCCCTATCCAGTAGTCATATCCTGCGGAAAGATGTATGCTTTGGTTTGCGGCCTCCTCGGCTTCTTTTATCTTGTTTTGCTTTAAGAGCAGTTCCGCAATATGGTAACGTGCCTCAGCGGCGATTTCGCCGTTCTTGTTTCCGCTAAGCTCTGTGTATATGCTTATGGCAGCGTTCGAGCTGTCGAAATGCTGTAAGGACCTCGCCTGCAGCAACCATGCGTCATTTTTCATTTCAGCAGATATACCGGGGATGTCCAGCAGGGAGTCGGCATAGGCTACTGTTTCGCTGAATTTATTGGAATAATAGGCGCTTTTCATCAGCCCGCTATAAACCACATCTTTCGACATATTGTTGGTGACATTCGCGCGAAGTTTCACGTAGTAGTGATAGGCGGCATCGTAATCTTTAAGTTCGTATGCGATCACAGCGGCACGACGGGCGCTGTTCTCTGAAAATTCATTCCATGGCACAGACAGCACTTCATCATAATCTTCCCTTGCCTCTTTATATCTTTTCAACTGGAAGTTGCTCTCCGCCCTGTAGTAGTGTGCTTTAATAACAAAGATGCCATTAGGGTAAGATACAAGGTAATTAGAGAAGGCGTCACGTGCATTATTCCATTCGCCGTTTGAGAATTGTGTTTCTCCCGCCGCATAATAAGTGGAGTCGAGCGAGCTGCTGTCTGCCGATGGCAGGTTGTTATCCTGCAGCAGGCGGGAGTATGCACCCGGCTGGTTGCTTTGTATATACAGGCTCTTCAGTGCATCCAGCGCAGCCATGCGGTCTTCGGCGGCCGGGTAATCAATGATCACGTGCTTGTATGCGTCTATCGCCTTTGCCGATTGGTTCATCTGCTGGTATACAAAACCTGTCTTCATCCACGAGCGTGGTGCGAAGCTCTTATCTCTTATCGAATCCGTAAGCTGGCGCAGGTACTTGAGCGCTTCGGTGTATTTATCGTCTTCTATGTAAGTAACAGCGGCCTCATAACGCGCAAAATTGGCGTATGAAGATGCAGGTACTTTATTTATGAGCAGCAGCAGTTCGTATAATTTGTCACTGGTCTTGCCCTGTAGCCCCAGCAATATGCTTTTCTGGTAACGGGCATAGTCTGCATTCTCACTGTCTGAGTAGATGATGCGGTCGTAGAGGTTTACTGCTTTTGCATAATTCTTTTGCATGAACACAGCATCAGCTTCGCGCACTGTGGCTATGGATTCCGAATAGCTGTCGTTGTTGCGCTCCAGCTGTGCGTGATTAAAATAGTTTTGCGCCGCTGTGTAGTTTTGCGTTTCCATTGAAGCAAAGCCCATGTTCAGGTAGGCATGCTGCAAGGTGGCCAGCGGGCTTATACGCGCTATAGCAAACATATTCCCCTTCCTGCTGATGAACTCCTGCGAATAAGTGATCACATCGGCATAATGGTGCAGACGGTAAGCAAGTTCTCCTTTCCAGAAGTACGCTGCATTTTCATAGTCAGCGTTCATGGGGTATTGCATGGAGAGGGTGAAGTAACGATATGCCTCATTCAGCTCCCCGCTCCTGAATAGCTGCACCGCATGGCCAAAGGCAGCCAGTTGGTATACCTTGCGAAAATCTTCATCCTTTACACTTACCGATTCCAGGCGTTTCAGCGCTTCGGCATAGTGGTTGGTCTTTATCAGCAGGCCGGAGATAAGTGTGTTTGCTTCATCCTTGTACTGAGAACCTGGAAAAGTGGTGAGCAGGGTATTCAGCTCTCTCAGCGCCTCATCGTTATAGCCAGTTTCGTAGCTGAGGCGCGCATACAATATCATGGATGCTTCCTGCTGGCCGCGGTTGTATGTCATATCCGCACAAATGCCAAAAGCATTTCGCGCACTCACCTTGTCGTCGGTCTTTATATAGCAGTCGCCCAAAAGGTACATGGCGGTCTGCCCCAGTGAGTCCTGTGCACTGCTTAGTAGTTTGAACTTCTCTATTGCGCCCGGCCATTCATTGAGGCGGTAATAGCAATAGGCTATTTTGTAGAGGTCCTGCTTTTTTATTTTATCGGTATGCTGGTAGAAGTATTCAAAATAAGGTTTTGCCTCTTTATAGCGCTGCTCTTCAAAAAGACATTGGCCGGCTAGCAGGTGCAGTTCGTTGTCGTAATATGATTTGTCTTTTCTTTTTATCAGGGTATCGGCCTCTTCCAGGGCTTTTGCCCTGTTGCCCATGAAGTAGTATAGCTCCGCTATATAATAAGGTACTATTGAGCGGTATTCCCGCGCGTTCTTTACGATCTCAAAGCTTTTCAATGCTTCGGTATACTTATTGGCATTGTAGCACAGCAGGCCGTAGTAGTAATTGCCGGCCAGGTAATACTTACCATCTTTCAGTTCCTTTATTGCGCGGAAAAGCGGCTCGGCTTTATCAAATTCACGGATATTGAAGTAGCAGTATGCCAACTCAAATTTAGCATCGGCAATTTCTTTGTTGTTCAGGTTGGTTATCCCTGCGGCCTCGTATAGCGGTATGGCTTTTACCAGTTCATTGCGCTGGAAGTAGTACTGGGCAAGTGTGAAAGCGATACGTTGTGAGTATGCCGCGTTTGGCGTAGCATTCATTTCCTGCCTGGCAGAGTCCGTACAGCCTTTCATTTCTGCCTTCAGGCAGGCGAGGGCCAGGTAGTATTTAGCTTTGTCTATATCGGTTGCCTTTATCCCTTCCGGTTTAGGAACGTAAGCAATTGTTGTAGTGCCGCTATTGGATAGATATAGCCTTGCAGACTGTGCCGCCTGGGAGTAAAGCCCCAGGTTGTATTGTTCTTCAGCAAGTATCAGTGGACGGTTTTGCGGGATGTCGGGTGTCAGAACTTGTGCAAAGGATACCATTCCGGATAGCATTATGATCGCTGTTAAGGCAACCTGCAGTGCTGGGCATCTTTGTTTTTGCAACATCATTCAGCGCAATACATTTAAAAGGTCCATGTAAGGTTCAAGCTTGGAAAAAACGGAAATTGATAGAGTTTTACATTGGTAACGCGGTCAACGTAAAAAATATTTTCCCTGTCGTAAACATTTATTATAGCAAAAGTAGCATCTAAGCTCGATTTTTTAGATATTTTAAAACGTTTTTTAGCAGAAATGTCTAAGCGGTGATACCACGACAAGCGGCCGCCATTTATCTGGTTGGCATAAATAACACCCAGGTTGCCATTTGTTGTTAACGGATTGCCCGCAAGTGTGTTTGAAGACACTACACCGCTTTCATAGAATCCCTGTGTTTGTGTGAATGGGAATGGTGAGTGTATGTTGAACCTTACCGAGATATCCCAGTCTTTCTTTTTGCCTGCAGTATATGCGCCCACTACGTTAGCATTAAACCTTGTATCGAACGGAGTAGGGTAGGTCTGTATCTTTCCTTGTGCATCCGTGCTGGTGTAATTCACATTCTGATAGCCCACTGCGCCCCACAGGTACACCCGCTGGTAGCTGTATTTTGCCGAAAGGTCAACACCGTTCGCAAGGCCGGTAGCGGCTACAAAGTCAGGATCTGTTTCGTATAGTTTGTTCCTGTTCAGTTCGTCCACCTGCCCGAAGTATTTTACCCATGGTTCCAAGTTGAACTCCACTTTCTGTACATCCACCTCTATACCACCTACAGTATGGTAGGCTGTCTGCAGGTTCGATTTCACCACATTGCCATGCGGGTCCTTGATCTGCTCGCCGGGGCTTAGCAGGAAGCCCGTAAACAGGTTCACAATGTCCTGGTCTGATTTGGTGCTCACAATATCCTGTGAATAAATACCTGCTGCAAGTTTCAGGCGTACGCTGTTTGAGATATTGTACTTCATCCCGATCCTTGGCTCAGGTGAAAGCTTGTTAAGCTCAGAGTAGTATTGTAAGCGTATGCTTGGCTCAAGTACAAATTTGCTGCCGAAATTCTGGCGGAACAAAAAGTAAAGTGCGGCAAGTGTACTTTGCTGGCTTTGTGTTGTTGATATCCCCGTGCTGCTGTAGTAGCTGAGCGATGTGCTTGATCCGGCCACTTCCACGCCATATTTAAGCTGGCTGTAGTTTGGCAGGAAGTAAGTGAAGTTGATCGCTGCTTCAAATCCGCTTATCTGGCTGGTGCGTGGTAAAGAATCTGCCGGTATAGCTACCTGCTCATTGCTTGCGCTGATGTTGTAATTCGAATAAGCGAATTTACCGTCGATAAGCGCGGCGCTGTTACCCGGAGTGATTACAAATGTTCCTCCTGCACCGGTTGCGTGCCAGTGATAATCTGCTATCACAGGGTAAACAGGGTTAGTAGAGTCGTTCAGTAATTTAGCATGGTCATCAAAGCTGAAGCCAAACAGGTTCAGCTTGCTTCCGTTTCCGCCGTTGAAAGACAGCTTACCGTAAAGGTCTGTGAACTTATAAGGCAGCCCGCCGCTGAAAGGCTCACCCAGTCCGCCATATAAAGATTTTGAGGTCTGGTCTAGGTAGCTGCTCTTTCCGGTCAGCAGGAAGGTAATGCCGGCGCCGTTATCTTTCTTTGATTTAACGATCGGCCCTTCCAGCAGAATGCGCGACATAATAGGAGAGACAGATACAATACCTGCAAGCTCATTCTTATTACCATCCTTGGTGTGTACGTCCACTATCGCTGAGGTGCGGTTACCATATTGTGCGTCAAATCCTGCTGTGTATACATCCACGTTACGGATAGCTTCGGTTTCAAAAACAGAGAACAGGCCTATGGAGTGGAACGGGCTGTATATGGTGATGCCATCAAGATAAATACCAGTTTGAGCAGGTGAGCCACCGCGTATATATAACTGGCCGCCCTGGTCACCGGTAAATACAACACCCGGTATTACCTGCAGGTACTGCGCCAGGTCGGGCTCGCCGCCTGTACTTGGCAATAATTTCAGTTCCCTCGGTGTAATGTTTGTAACGCCTACATTTATATGCGTCATCTTTTCCGTTTTTCTGCCGGAAATTTCCACACTTTTCAGCTCCAGCTCCTTTTGCGTCATCATTATTTTCTTGGTCACGAATGCGTCCGGAAGCAGGTTTACAGTGGTTACGCTTGAATCATAACCCACCGCGCTCACGAATAAAGTATAACTGCCTGATGGCAGGTTGATGGAAAAATAACCGTTAACGTCTGTTTGTACGCCTGTTTTGCTGTGCTCTACTATTACATTGGTGTAGATCATCGGCTCCCCGGTTTTCTTATCATACACAAAGCCCTTAATAGTTCCGTTATGGTTTTGCGCTACCGCTGCACAGGAAAATATCAACATGAAAGCAGCCACAAGGCCTATGCTTTTCCGCATACAAAAATGTTTTTAATAACTAGAATGAAATGACCACCGGCACCTGCACGGTCTTTTAAAAGTCGGACAAAGATAGGAATAACCATATTGCTTACAAACGCAATAATTTGCCGGGTATTATTTAATTAATCTGAATATTTGTTTGGTATTACTGGCTCATTTTTAGAAATAAAAAAAAAGCGGTAAGATTACCGCTTTAAGGGATTCATAGTTATCCATATTATACTAAACAAAAAGAGTTTGCCGGTCAGGGCTTTTATTGAACGTTCTTTACTGTGGCTATTTGGGATGCAGGTGGTATATATTCGGTATTCGGCCTGTTAGCAGGGGTTTCGCTTGCTATGATGACGGGTGAGCGCTCGCTCTGCCAGTTCATTTGTTCTGCAGTTATACGGTAGTATTTATGTTCGTTCCCGGTAATGTCCAGGTGATAATCCCTTGGCATTACTGAATTACCGAGCGATTTTACCCGTGCTATCCTTTCAAACGTGGCAGTATCGTCTGCGGCTTCAATGTTATAGAAGCGTACATTTGCTTCTCGCGCGACTGTGAATGCTATGATGGACCGTTGCTGTACCTTGTAGGCAGCTACTTTACTGAAGGTCTGTGCCTGTGCCTGTGATCCCAAAAGTATTGCTACGATCAATGCAGGCAATATCCGTTCTCTTATGGCTGCCGGCAATACAGCGCTGAAACTCCGGTTATTGTTTTTCATACCAATGGTTTTTGTTTAGGATATTTTTACTACACAAAGGTTCATCTATTATTACATTTACTAATAGTATTATAATACCAATAGTATTATAATACCATACTTTGGACATCAATACCTGCGGCCTCCAAAAACGATATTCATTGCTTCGAGTTTTGTGTTGACAGCCAGTTTTTTATAGATATTGGCACAGTGGTTACGTATGGTCTGCACACTTACCTCAAGATTTGAAGCCACCTCTTTACACAAAAGCCCGTTTGACAGCATTCGGAGTATTTCCAGTTCTCTTGTTGTAAGCAACCCCTGTGTTGAAACGCTCTTTTCACGCACCCGGTAAAAGGAGCCGATCATCTGTTTGGCAATAGTGGTATGGAGGGCATTATTGCCTGCCTGTAGTTCGTTGAATGCTTCCTGTATTTTTTTCGATGAATTGCTTTTCAGGATATAGCCCCCGGTTTCCCCAAGTAAAGACCGGTAGGTATTTTCATCGTCGTTGAATACAGTACACATCAGGTAATTTATCCGTGGCTGGTTCTCTTTTAATTGCTTTACAATGTCTACACCGCTTACCCCCGGTACATCAATATCGATCAGTACCAATGGTAGATGACCGCCATTTTCTCCTTCATAGCCCGAACCGTTATCAGCGGTTTGTTCTATCGCCAGTATCAATAGTTTAAAGCCATCATGGTTATTGTTGAGATCCATACTACGTTTTCTACCACAAACTTCAACAATCATACTATACCGGAAAAGGTGCATGTAGCCAACGGCGGCTAATGGGCGTAAAGTGCAAATGGCATGTAGGGAACGTTGGGGACTAAATACAAAAAGGTGCAATTAGCTTGCACCTTTGAAAAAATGAAAATGGGAGGTCAGTATTTCTTACCAAATACAATGTTGATCGCTTCCAGCTTGCTGTTTACCTGTAGCTTTTCATAGATATTTGCGCAGTGGTTGCGCACCGTTTGTACACT
Organism: uncultured Bacteroidota bacterium; assembly: GCA_903821975.1. Classification (GTDB taxonomy): domain Bacteria; phylum Bacteroidota; class Bacteroidia; order Chitinophagales; family Chitinophagaceae; genus Nemorincola. Next base: position 6,303 of record CAIJNJ010000087.1, on the reverse strand, counting down.
CAGGTTCAGGCGGTCAGCTACTTCCTTGCCCAGCAGGCCGCGGGAAAGCAGTTGTAGAATTTCCAGCTCCCTCGGTGTTATCTCTGCATGCTTGGGTATTATTTCTTTTGGCAGTTGGTGAAATGAGTCTATCACTTGTTTTGCAATAGTGGCGCTCATAGGTGCACCACCATCCTGAATCTCTTTTATTGCTTCCAGTATTTTTTGCGACGAACTGCTTTTAAGTATGTAACCGCCCGCGCCTGCCCGCAACGACTGGAAAATATTTTCATCATCCTTGAAAACGGTACACATCAGGAATTTAATGGCCGGTATGCGCTCTTTCAGTTGTCTTACGGCTTCTACGCCATTTATACCCGGCAGGTTAATGTCCATTAACACCACATCAGGCACATTATGCGGGATCTTTGCTATGGCGGTCTCTGCATTTTCATACACACCGGCACAGCTAAAGTCGGGGTTTGCCGCAAGTAGTGTTTGCAGGGATTCCCTTATATCCCTTGCATCTTCCACTATTGCTACGCTGATCTCTTTGGCCATTGGTAAAACAAAGGTAATTTTAATTAATTTCTTTAGAACACCAATGTGTTAGTATTAAAGTACTATATGGTTAATGGCGGAAAGGTTTATTTTTAATAGAATATTATACTAAACTATTACCTGAAATTGATACGATCCGGATTCCTGGCTTGTTTCCTTTTGCTCTTATGCTGCTTGCCGGCTTCTGATGCTATTTGCCAGCCAATAGAGAACCGCTTCACCCATTACACTCCGAAAGATGGGCTGCCAGATGGGTATGTAACCGACATAAAACAGGATAGCGCAGGCTTTTTATGGTTATCAACCCTTAATGGATTATGTCGGTTTGATGGGCACACGTTTAAAACTTATAGAAACGATCCGAACGATACAACATCTTTATGTGAGAACCACCTGAATAACATTTACATCGATGCGCAAAATCATTTGTGGTGTGTTTCGTTCAACTGCCTGTATTTATATCACCCGGATGGGGAGTGGTTTGAGCATTTTTACATGGATGGGTATAACGTTGAGGAAATTTCAGGAGAAGAGAATGGGCAGCTAATATTATCATGCTCTATAAAAGGGCTCTGGAAGTTTGATAAAAAAAATAAAAAGCTTTCCAGGTTCGAGCGTCCGGGACTGGAGATCACAAGGTGCTATGAGTATTTGAAAGACAAAGAGGGAACAGAGTGGATGAGCATTGGCAGAGGTTTGTTTAAGTATGAACCGAAAACAAAAACCGGCACATCTGTGTTCAAGTGGGGGGGCCACTTGCTTCAATTGCCGGATGGTAATATTCTCTGCGGCACATATGGACATGGGCTGTTTGTGGTAAACAGGGCGACAAATACAATAAAACAATTCCTGCCCGCGGAAAATGATCCCGATGCCATTGTTGATGATATATTGTATCGCCTGTACCAGCTCAATGACAGTATCGTACTTATCGGCACGCGCAAGGGGCTGTCTGTTTTTAACTGGAGAAAAGAGACCTTCACCAATATAGTCCATGAAAGAACGAATCCGGCGAGCCTGGCGGAGTCAATATCCCCGGTCTTCGCCATTTTTAAAGACAGAGAGGGGATTCTTTGGATAGGTGACCGCAACCTGGACCGTTATGATTTTGGTAACTTCCGGATAGAGACTTATCCCGCGAGGGGTAAAGAAAGGAGATACGGAGAGTTTGCCGGAAAGCTTAATTTCTTTCCATGCACAGATGGCAGGTTTTTGTTGGGCACAGGAAGGGGAATGGAAATTTACTATCCTGAAAGGGATACGGTAAAAAAAATTGATGCAAAACAGTTCAATCCGGATGCCAGGGACGTATTTAAGATGATCGACTGTATCCAGGATGATACACATGGCAATACGTGGTGTTTTTCTTCACCGAATTTTTACTCTTTCCGCATAAAAAATAATATACCCGAAAACATACATGAATATCATTTCCCGTTTGGCATCCACCTTGGGGAAATGACATTTGATAAAAGCGGGTGCATTTATATTGCTACCTGGGGGCAAGGTTTATTGAAGTTTAATCCAGTAGACAGTTCTTACGTTTTTTTTGACACAAGTGCACGATCACCTGCGCGGCTTACGAACATGAAGATCAGGGCTATTTGTTCGGGACATGATGGCAGCTTATGGGTGGGCACGCAGAAAGGGATCGATAAAATAGAAAAGGATGGAAAAACCGTTAAGTTATTCAGCCAGGACAAGAAGCGATATGGCGCTATAACAGACTGGATACTTACGGATATGAAAGAAGACACTCATGGAAAAATATGGTTTTCGACCACGGAGCATGGGGTGGGGAGAATTGATCCGGAAAATGATTCCGTTACTTTTTTAAGTATGGCACAGGGCCTGCCCACCTGCCTTTACGAGGATATTTGTGTTGACGATTATGATTGTCTCTGGGTGAAATCGAAAATGGGTATACTCAGGATAAATACAACAACGCTACAGTACCAGCTATACACAGATAATGAGGGCTTCCCCACTCCCGGCAGCATTATAGACTTGCATTATGCCGGGTTCAACAGGATGTTATACATGCTCACAAGCGATGCTATCTATGAAATAGACCCGAAGCAAATAAATTACGCGCCAAAGATCCCAAAAACATTGATCACAGGTTTTTCTGTCTTAGACAAAGAAAGGCCGATGACGGCATCTAATACGATACATCTTAACTACAATGAGAACTTCATAAACATAAAATTTGCAGCATTGCTGTTTCATAGTAATGAACTGATCAGGTACGCTTACAAAATGGAGGGTATTGATAATGACTGGGTATACTGTAATTATAAAAGAAACGCGCCTTATACCAACCTGCCGCCCGGCCATTATGTTTTCAGTGTTAAAGCAGAAAGCCCTGAAGGTATATGGAATGATACCCCCACATTACTATTCATTATTGTTGCACCTCCCTTCTGGCAAACATGGTGGTTCTATTGTGCCGAAATGATCGCGGGAATCGTCTTTGTTTTTTGGGTGGTAAGGCTTTATACTGCCAGGAAGCTGGCGCTTCAAAAAAGTGAATTTGAGAAGTTACAGGCTGTCTCTTATGAGCGGACGCGTATCGCCGCAGATATGCATGATGAACTGGGTGCAGGGCTCACATCCATACGCATGCTCAGCGAAATAGCCGGCGAAAAAATAAAGCAGGATAATACAGCAAGATCAGAGATAGAGAAGATAGAGCGCTCTGCGACAAGCCTTTCTGAAAACCTCCGTGAGATCATCTGGACGATGAATACCCGCTTCGATAAGCTGGATGACTTTATTGTTTACATGCGGGCGTATGCGGTAGAGTATTTTGACAATAGTGAGGTCGGATTTCAGTTTTATGCACCTGCGGTTATCCCACAGTTACCAATGCCCGGGGAGCTGAGACGCAATATCTTTTTGTGCATAAAAGAAGCGCTGAACAATATTATAAAGCATGCAAAGGCCACTGATGCATCACTCACATTTAATGTTACAGGCAACATGCTTGTGGTGGAAGTAAAAGACAATGGCGCGGGGATAGATACAGGTAATGGGAATCGTTTTGGGAATGGGCTCACCGGCATGAAAGAACGGCTACATAAATTTGGCAGCGAACTGGAAATAGAAGTAAATGGTGGTACCAAACTGGTGTTTAAGATCAACATCGTTACCCCCGCTGCACAATAAGAAAGCCCCGGCTAAAGCCAGGGCTATTAAAGAATATTAAGATCGGTTATTTTCCTTTCTTCGCAGGTGCAGATGACTGCTGTGCAGCAGAGTTAGTGCTCTTGCTTACGCCTTCCGGTTTCTGGAAGAACATAACGGATATTACGCAAAGGCCGCCTATTACACCTATCAGTGTCCATGTGCCTTTTTCCATCACATCGCCGGACTGCTTTACGCCCATTACCTGTGAACTCATGCTGCCAAAGGTGCCGGTAAGACCGCCGCCTTTAGGGTTTTGGATCAGGATGAAGAACGCCAGTATCACACATGCCAGCACTATCAGTATTGTTATTATAGATATCATGATTGTTTTTCCTTTAAAACTTCTTCTATTTTGCGGGCAAAGTAAGCATTTTTTTGAGGATTTCGCAAACTTAGTTTGCGGTACATATCAATAGCTTTATCATATTTGCCCTGTTTTATATATATTTCTGCCAGAGATTCACTGGCCAGGCCGTCTTCCTTGGTAATGGAGTTTACGGCCATTTCAAATACGTTTTCAGGTATTTCTTCGTTCTCTTCTTCTATTGCCGCAGCCAGTTTTTCCTTCTGCCACATGGTTTTCAGCGCTTTCTGGTCTTTTTTCTCTTCTTCCTGCTTGCGTGATGTATTCTTAAAATGGAGCAGCCACTCTGAAAAGCTCATCACTACCATCAACGATTTATCCTCGTCATCCTCTATATTTTCTATGAGGTCATCTATTTCGGCAGGCATCTCATCGGGCACCTTTTCTCCCTGCTGCAAGAAATAATCCTGTGTATATATCGGATATATCAGCGGGTTTTCTTTTTCAGCCGGGCTTACTACTTCTTCCACTTCTATCTCTTCAGGCTGTATCACTTCGGGCTCTGTATGCACGGCCACCACAGGCTCCGGTATCGGTTCGGGCTGCACAGGCTCTTCCGGTGTGATCACAGGCTGTGGTACTATAGCCACGGGGGCAGGCGCTACATGCACGCTTTCGGCCACTCTCTTCTCTTCGTCTTTCCTGCTTTGCTCCAGCCCTTCTTCGCGTATCATTTGCAGGAAAGCCTCACTAACAGCAACTATCGGCTCCGGCTCTGCCTGGGCATTAGTTATTTCCTGTATTATCTCGTTTTCGTCCTTGGCCTCATTATCCAGTTCCTCAGGCTGCGGTACATTATTTTGAACCTCAGCTACAGGTATCGGTTGTTCTGGCGCTGGTATATTTTCAATTACAGGCGCTTCGTTCACTGTTGTTTCAGGAACTATGGGCTTTTCGGCCACGATTTCCTGTGCAATAACGGGAGCGTTTATTACTTCAGGCACGGGTGCAGTTTCCGGCACCTCGCCTCTTATCAGCTGGAAAAAATCTTCAGTGCTCCCTGTGCTTTGTTCGCTTGCGGCAGGTACATATTCTTTGTTGCCTGCTTCCAGGAAATCGCAGAACTGCATCCAGTTGCCTATGTAAGAATGCATGGTGGTAAGCATTTCAGGCGAAAAGGCTTTCCGCTTATTTTGTTCCACAGCTTCCAGGTAACGTATCGGAATGAAGTACGGAAACGTTTGCCGAAATACCGCTATACTGCTTTCATCGCCATCAGTTATGGTGGCGGGTTGCTCCAGTAAGCACGATAAATATTTTATGGAAGATTCGTTTGTCATTGTCCGTAACGGGCTACCAATTTACAAAAGCTTTATTAAAAATATCATCTGCAAGCTGATTTCCTATATCTTCTATCAAAGCAGCCTTTACATTATCGAGTATCTGGGACGCGTCAAAGTCTGAAAAACGGGTAAATGTCTGCGAAAAATTGGACTTTTCATTGATCCGGTTCTTAAAAGTGATCTGTACACTGAGCGTAAGCCGGTTTTTAGTGGCTACCTGCACGCCGGTGGCGCCTGTTACGGTTACCTCGTAAGATGTAATAGCCCCTGTCATGTCATAGTCGGCATCGTCCTTTGTTACCGGCGAGAGGCCGGTTTGAGACAGTATGCGGCTCCTGAGCTTGTCAGTAAGGGTGGATGCAAGGCTGGGCTCTACGTTCCGCGCTTTATTTTCAAGCTGGTGTATGTTTATATTCTTGCCCTCTATGGTAGCCCCTGAAAAACTATATACGCCGCAGCCGCAAAAAAACAGGAGCAATGGCATTAGCAATATGTATATGCGTTTATATGGCATGGGCCTGTAAAAATAGGGCAAATATTTTTAACCGGACCATACCTACCGGCAGGCAGGTTTTTGGGATCAAGGGATTTTCCCTGTTTACAATGCCCCAATTTTTCTTAAATAAATAACGAGGTTGAATGGGGCATTGTCATTTTTTAGTTAATTGATAATCAATTATTTGCAAGAGACAGGTTGCCACATCATTGCCCCACCGATGCCCCATTCTTGCCTCACTTCGACTTCGCTCAGTACAGTGCCTCGTCCCGAAATAGGTTTACACGTTAGTAAGATAATCCCGTTTTTTGTTTACTGCCATTTTGTTAGTCCCAGCTGGGGTTTACACTACAAAAATATTCATTATTCCATTTCTTCACTCCTTAGCAAATGATATTTTTTCCTGATAAGCTGAAAGGAGTGCAACTGCT